>CAMYQS010000181.1 GCA_947296835.1 uncultured Atopostipes sp. | reverse complement strand
TTTCCAAATGAGTGGACACGTAAGTTTACAATATCTGCCATTGCAAAAGCTGCCCCTTGGATTACGGCATAAACTGCGTATAACGGCATAGCTGCAAACATAAACATAAACTCTAAAGGCTCTGTTACACCTGTTAAGAATACGGCCATTGCAGCTGATACATACATTGATTTATGAGCTTTACGTTGATCTTTATCAACGTTTTTAAACATAGCGAGTGTTAGACCCATTAATATACCTGAAGATCCAATCATTTGTCCAACTTTAAAACGAGCAGGCACAATGTTTTGCAATAGAGATTGATAAGCTGCTGTATCTCCCGCAGCATCTAAGTTGATTAAGTCTCTTACCCATGCTAACCATAAAGGATCCTGTCCGAATACCATGGCTCCTTGTTGTGCACCTGTTAGAACTTCATACGTCCCGCCAAGAGGTGTGTAGTTAATTGGGATAGTTAACATATGGTGTAAACCAAATGGTAATAGCAGACGCTCAAGTGTACCAAATAAGAACGGTGCTAGGACTGGTGCTGTGTCTTGTGATTCTGCAATCCAAACCCCGAAGCTGTTAATTCCACTTTGAATAAATGGCCAAACGATCGCTAATACCACTGAAGCTATAAGAGACCATAAGATAACAACAAACGGTACAAATCGTTTCCCGTTAAAGAACGATAATGCATCTGGTAACTTTCTAAAATTATAGTATTTATTGAAAGCCATTGCTCCCATAAATCCTGCGATAATTCCTACGAACACACCCATATTTAATGCAGGTGCTTCTAAAACACTAACGAAATAGCCATCTACAGGTATTTCTGCTCCAAACAACGTTTGAGTTACAGCACCTGGATCAGCTAGCATATCACCGGTTACACCAAAGATAGCTCCCGTAATACGGTTAATTAAAATAAAACTGATCCCAGCAGCAAATGCTCCCCCAGCTCTATCTTTAGCCCAGCTTCCACCTATCGCTAATGCAAATAAAATATGTAAGTTTCCAATAATTGCCCAACCAATATTTTCAATCACACTACCGACTGAAATTAAAAGTTGCATATCAGGACTGATAAGAGGAAGTGACCCTCCAATACTAATCATTAATCCTGCTGCTGGCATAACGGCAATAACACCCATTAATGCTTTTCCAAATTTTTGCCAAAAATCAAAATTAAATATCTTCTTCATATTTGTTCTCCTTAATCTTTTTATCAATTTTTATGCTAGTTAAACCACTTAAAGCACTTTCAATATTTTGTAGCTTTTGTGTATATTCTATTCGTTTTAGTCTTATTCCTTATGTTATCTCTTGTTCAAGGTCAAAAACGAATTTGGCTATCCTCACCCTCTATCTATTTAATTATTATGATTAATTCAAAATACTGTAGCCTCTACTGACTAAATAAGTGAAGCAGAAATAAATAACATTCGCTTACATTACGGATTCATTTTCCAGCTTCGTTAAATAAAAGTACTTTAAATTCCTTTTATGTCTATGGCACTTCTTATCAAAATAAGTTGTTCCAGTAAAGAAATCATACTCTTTGCTATTTGATTATCTTCCCTACTGCTCCACACTCACTATAGGTTCAGCTTTTTAGACAAGCGCTTTCATTAGAAAAATAGCTGAATATGGCATTTTCCTACATCATAGGTGTGGGGTACATAGCTGGTCCAGTAGAGTTTCATAAAATACTTTTATGACTAGTATAGCGTACATAAAAAGCACCAGTATGTTGATATTCATCGTTTTGTAACGACTATAGGCTCTCTTCATGTCTCTGAAATATAACATGAATAAAATATATTTACCACATAAACCTTTCAATTGTTTCAAAACCAATCCTATTTTCATCTTGGATTTTCGCCTAAAAAGTCTATACGTCAACGAAAGCGGTTGCATCATTTTGTCTAAAAATAATATTTTTTGTGAAGTAGCAATTATGGCTTTTTGTAAATACGTAGATTCATTAAAGAGCTATTATAGTTTTTAAGTCATGAGCATGAAGTCTAACTAAATCTAGCTCTTCAATATCTACAAGTTTCCTTCAGACGATCAAATTTTTATAAGTTTACGGATAGGGCTTGTTATTTTTTAGCCGTCGTATAACGATCAAAGACTCTCAGTAGTTGATTGTTTGTCATGACAAAGTACAGCAATAAGAAGCGAACCGGTGCCATAATTAAATTCTGTGGAATACGTCCAGCTAATAGAACAGGGATGGGTGTTTGATATAGAATGTTAATCCATAAAGTATTCAAAATCACGTTCGAAACCACGGTCTGAAATAAAACCGCTAATACTAGTGATTTCCAATTTGGGCGACGGCGGTGTAAAAATAATCCGTAGATAACTCCGTTAACAAAGGCTGTAATTGTAAACCCAATAAATATTGTCCCTTGTTGGCCGAATAGAAATGAAACTAATAAATCGACCCCGGCAGCAGCGAAGCCACCTACCCATGGTCCATATAGCATGGAGATAACGGCAGTCACCACAAATCCTAATGACAAGCGGTTCGTTGTGCCTAGTGGAATCGCGATTCGGGATAAAGCCAAGCCTAATCCCATCAGCACTCCCACAACAGCAATTTGATTCGTTGTAAATGTAAATTTTCTATTATTCATATTTTTCATCTTGAACTCTCCTAATCTAGCTTAAGAGTCCACTTTAAAGAAACAAAAGCGGATGCGAGAGGCAATCGCAAAAATCTTTTTCGTCTAATGGCTACATCCCATCCACTAGCACTTTACGCTACATCTCTACTCTTCGTTAATTATATTTTATTTAATTATGCCTTCTTCAGTCACTAAATAATGTACCGGAATATCAAATGGTTCAATCGGGAAATTATCGACTAACTGATTCGTATGCACAAGTGAAACAGTTGGATGAATAAAATCCTTTAAATAGCGATCGTAATAGCCGCCACCAAATCCAACTCTGTACCCATTTTTGGTAAAAACTAGTCCAGGAACAAGCAACAAATTAATATCGTTTTTATCGATTGGCGTAGTTACCTCTGGGTCAGGCTCATCTAAACCAAAATACCCATCTTCTACAATCTGAGACCAGTCTTTCATTTCATAAAAAATAAGGGCTTTTGTTTTGTGAACGGTTTTGGGGACGGCAACTTTTTTCCCTTCGGTGAGCGCCTGAGCGACAATCGCGCGGGTGTCCCACTCACCCCCGACGGATAGGTAAGTCCCGATAATCTGTGCGTTTTTCCAGAGGTCGGATGCGAACAATACTTCGTGCAACTGCTGGGTGATTTTCTGATGTTCTGCTTTATCGATTTGTGCGAAGGCTGCTTTCATCGCTGTTCGAATCGACTTTTTACTTTCTACCATTGGAGCACCTCTTTTCTATTGTAACCATTGTGCGGCGTTTGCGACTTGTTGGGCGAGCGCGGCGGTTGTGACGGATCCTACGCCGCCTGGAACGGGTGTGATAGCGGATGCGATTACGGCTACTTCCTCGAATTGTACATCACCATATGCTTTATTATCTTTGAAATTAAATCCAACATCAATAACGACTGCATCTTTTTTCACGTGATGCTTCGTGATAAGCCCAATAGACCCGGTTGCTGAAATGAGAATATCAGCTGCCGACGTGTATTGCGCCAGATTTTGAGTCCCGGTGTGGCAATTTGAAACGGTCGCACGT
>CAMYQS010000180.1 GCA_947296835.1 uncultured Atopostipes sp. | reverse complement strand
GTCTTAATCCGATCTAAAATTGGATCAGATCAACATTATCGCTATCCAATTAATATACTAGCAACTTGGATTTCGTCGACTATTTCAGCAGGCGTTAGTAGAAGATGCGGCTAGATTATATGTAACTACTAACCGAGAAGATTTAGAAGGTTCTGGAACAGATGCATTTGGTCCAGGAGTTTGGTCGGACAAAGAAATATCAACTGATACTCTTTATGATGGAGGCTATTTAGAAGACCGTGGTGGTGGTAAAATTCCGGGAGTAGTTAATGTTTCTAGAGCACAATCAACTACTGAAGAAGGTGTGTATACATACACTTATAAAGCGGGTACGTTAACTAAAGCTCCGGCAGCAGATTAACATTGACTAAGATAATATAACCCAAGACCCCTTTCGGGGGTCTTTCTTTCTACATAGGAGACTATTATGCAAACTACATTGATATTACTCTTTTTTATTTATGGCACAATTTTGGGTTCCTTCTATAATGTTGTCGGTCTTCGTGTACCGAAGGGAACGTTATTTAAACAACAGCGATCGTATTGCGATACATGTGAACGAACACTAGGGTGGACGGAATTGATACCAGTCTTTTCATATCTCTTCCAAGGAGGTCGCTGTAAAGAGTGCCGTGAAAAGATATCACCTATTTATCCAATCATGGAATTTATAACCGGGTTTCTATTTGCGTATTCATTTCACCGCTTTGAGTTTAGTCACTTAACCGTACTAGGCTTATTGCTGACTTCACTGATTATCCCAATCACGGTGTCGGATGTCGTATACCAAAAAATACCAAATAAAATTCTATTATTTTTTACGCCATTATTTGTAATCTATCGATTCATTTATCCCTTATCACCATGGTGGGATTCACTATTAGGTGCAGCTATCGCATTTTTACTCGTCTTTTTAATCATACTCATTTCAAAAGGTGGAATGGGCATGGGGGACCTGAAGTACTATACATTATTCGGATTTATATTCGGAATAAAATATTTCTTCTTACTGTTCTTTCTGTCGACACTCTATGGAGTCGTTATTGGAGTCATCAAGATGAAAGTAGATGGAACGGGCGGGAAAACACGTATCGCATTTGGCCCATTTATCGGTCTAGCGGCTTTAACAGTCTTCTTTTTCGGGCCTCAGATTGTTAATTGGTACCTGAATCTGTTCTATTAACGTTAATAAGTTTTGGAGGAAATCATGATGTTTTTTAAAACAAAACCTACTTTATACATACAGCTACTCGATTCAAGCATACGTTACATGGCTGTACATCCATCGAATCACACGATTATCGAACAAGATGAGCTGTTGTTTGAGGGGAATATTCTAGAAGATGGTGAAATAGCAAACCCAGCACTTCTTGAAACACGATTGAGTGCATTAATCCAAGAGAAAAAATGGAAGAATGCGAAAGTAACCATGTTGGTCTTGAATGAATTTGTTACGATTCGTGAAATTGAAGTACCCAATCAACTCGATGAAAGTGAAATTCGAGATTATTTAGCTATTCATATGAACGAATCTATTCGTATGACATTTGAGAATCCGAGCTTCGAATACATTATTTCAGGTGAAAATGAAGAAAAAGGGGTGAAAAACCTTATTTTAATCGCCTATCCTGGGAATAAAATTAGACAATACCAAGATATACTACAAAAGATTTCACTAAAGCCAGACGTAGCAGACGTGGCTTCTTTAAGTTTATATCGTGTAGCGGACAAACAATCCCTCATTCAAAAGGGTGCGGATCAGCATACGATGATTTTACAATGGAGTCCCACAGACGTTTCATATACGGTTTTTAACCAAGAACGACCGATATTCAAACGACACACGCAACAAGCGATGTTAGCTCAATCTTTCGAAAGAACAGCTGAAGGTGAATGGAACTGGCGAAGATCTGATGGCGAGCTTGAAATTCATTTAGATGAGCAGCTAAATAACTTAGGGCGTTTCTTAGACTTCTATCGCTACTCAGTCTTAGAGGGAGAGGGCAGTGTATCGAATATTATCCTCACGGGTTCCTATCCAGACTTAGAAAGTTTAAAAGCACGTATTTCAGAAGCATTAAACTTAGATGTCCAGTTATTAAATTTACCAGCCGATATTCCGCAGTCCTATAGTGCACTTTACGGCTTAACCTTAAGAAGCAGCACGAAAACGAACGGCGATAAGAAGAAAGAAATGATAAATATAAACTTTTTTGAAAAGAAAAAGCTTAATGTTCTTCCTTACATTATCGGAGGTGTATTTTTCCTGTTTCTTCTATTAATGGGTATTTACTTTTTCGTGACGCGTGCGTTCTATGAAAATACGATTGATGAAAAACAAACGTGGCTAAGTGATCATGCAGAATCAGTAGTCTTATCTCGCCAGATTAGTCAGCTTGATCGTCTAGCAACTGAGTCGGATACTGTGCAGGAGACGCTACAAGCCGATCAATACCCAATGGATGAAATCATTGTCGATATCGTTTCGGTTATTCCAAATGAAACGGAACGCATTCAATCCTTCCATCTCAGTAACCCAAATCAGATTGTATTAAGACTAGAAGATACACAGTCGACAATGGCACAAACGATCGTTGAAGACTTACTGGAGAAAGACTATGTGATGGGCGTGCAATTTTTACAAGCCGAAAACCATACTATAGAAGATACTCAATTACGTTTTGAAATGATTATCGACATAGATGCCAATAACTTACTAGAGGAGGACACAGAATGAACGTCAAATTAAACCGTGAATCCATCCTAGTTGTCCTAATGTCTCTAATGATTTTGATTGGTGCGTTCTATTATGGGAATTTATATCTAGTAGAACCTTTAAAAGAAGAAGCGTCTGTTTTGACGGATACGGTTCGAGGACAAGAAATCCTATTGAACAATTACCCGCCAGAAGAATCACTTAAAAAAGAATACGAAGAAGCTTATGCGGAAAAAGAAGTGTTTCTGCCATTAGGTGACAAAGCAAATAAAGAGTTTGTCCGTTTAGAGCAACTAGCGAATCAAGTAAACGTCTCTATTCGAAGTATTTCTCGTGTTTCAAGCGACCAAGCTATAGAAGCTGTGGCCGATCATTTTGTAAAAACAGCCTATACTGTGCAAGTGACGAGTGAGTCACCAACAAACTTTAGAAACTTAATTGATCGTCTGATGGATGAAGACCGTGTCTGGAATATCACGACATTCACTTACGATAAATCAGGAGAAGCAACTTACAATGGAACATTTACTTATGAATTACCATACTTTAATAATGAACCATTGCCGGAAGAAACTCTTGATGAAATGAGTTCAGACGAAGAAACCGGTGAAGAATTAGAAAGTTAAACATAAAGAAACATGGTCATTATGCACTTTTAGAAAAAATAGTTATTAATTTTAAAAAAGTGTTTGACTTTTAATATTATCTGTCTATAATTATAAGTCCGAGTGATAACTTCTGTTGTCATTTGGACTTACTTTTTTCTTAACCGGAAAAAGCGAGAGAAACAAACATTTAAATGAAAATTTAAAATACTTTTAAAAAGTAGTTGACAAGTTTTTGATTAGATGTTAAGATATCTCTTGTGCTCAGGGAGATAAATACAACTTCCTGAAACATAAAATTAAACAATTGATCTTTGAAAACTGAACAAAGTAATACAACCAAAATGTGCAGGGGTCTTC
>CAMYQS010000179.1 GCA_947296835.1 uncultured Atopostipes sp. | reverse complement strand
AGGCTTCTGTTAGCTCTTTATCATTAGCTAAATGTAGATAAGTAAATAAGATTAATCCTTCATAGAAGTATTCGTACTCTTCTTTTAAAGGTTCTTTTACTTTAATCACCATTTTTGCTTTCCAAACTTCTGCAGCCGTGTCTTTAACCTGAGCACCAGCATCGATATATTCTTCGTCAGTAAAACCGGAACCAATTCCTGCTCCTGTTTCGACTAGTACTTCATGTCCTTGCTCAATTAGATCCGAAATATCACCGGGGGTTGCTGCGACACGATTTTCATATGCTTTAATTTCTTTAGGTACTCCAATTATCATACTAAATTCCTCCTGTTTGAAACCTGTTTAATATATTATTAATTCGAATTACTTCAAAAAGTCTCTTCATTCGAAATTGTATAAGTATTTTTCTTACACATTTCTTCTCCTTATATAGTTTAACATAAACTGAGTGAATTAATAAAATAGTAGCTCATTAATTTCAATAAATTCATATCAAAAAAGAGAATATAGCTGTTTCTTGCATGAAAAGTTAGTTAAGGATTATACTGTATTTATAGGAAGAGGAGGAAAACACATGGTGAATATGGATGAAATCAAAGGGAAGCTAAATCAGGCTTCTGGTGAATTGACAGATGACCAAATGCAGGTATTAAAAGGGCATATTCAGGAGTCTATTGGTAAAAGTAAAGAGTCTGGTGAAAACTCCTTAAACGACCTTTCGCGAACAATTAATGAAAAAATCGAAGAGTTTAAGCGTAAAAATCGTGATTAATTATCAAATACACGTATAATTGAGCTAGTGGTTAAAAACTGCTAGCTTTTTCTATGTACACATATAATGGAAGTAGGGAATTTATGAAAAAGATTAAATATGGTTCAAGTGATATAGATGTTTCTGCGGTTATTTTAGGATTGATGCGTATTGGTACAGCAGAAAATCCAGTGAAAGTGATTGAGACTGCTTATGATAACGGGATTACATTTTTCGACCATGCCGATATTTATGGTGATGGTGAGAGTGAGATTATATTTGCAGATGCTTTGAAAAAAACTTCGATTAAACGTGAAGATTTATTTATTCAATCAAAATGTGGCATCGTAAAAGGAAAGATGTATAACTTTTCTAAAAAACACATTATCGAGTCAGTGGAAGGTAGCTTGAAACGTTTAGATATGGACTATTTAGATTCGTTACTCTTACACCGTCCAGATACATTAGTCGATCCAGAAGAAGTAGCGGAGGCATTTAACCAGTTAGAATCTGAAGGTAAAGTCCGACACTTTGGTGTAAGTAATTTCAACCCAGGTCAAGTTGAGTTATTGAAGAAATCAGTTAAGCAACCATTACTAGCGAACCAATTACAGTTTGGTTTAATGCACACAGGTATGGTTGATGCTGGCTTAAACGTGAACCGTACTGAGGCTGCAAGTGTGGATCATGATGGTATGATTTTGGAGTATTCTCGTATTAACGATATGACTATCCAAGCTTGGTCACCGTATCAAGGGCCAAATGGTGTGTTTATCGGAGACGAAAACTTACCAGAATTAAACGTGAAGTTGCAAGAACTAGCTGAAAAATATGGCACAACACCAACTGGACTAGCTTCAGCTTGGATTCTACATCATCCAGCAAACATGCAAGTTATTGCGGGTTCAATGAATATTGGACGTATCGAACAAATCGCGAAAGCTTCTGAAATTGAGCTATCTCGTGAAGATTGGTATAGCTTATATTTAGCAGCAGGAAATAAATTGCCTTAAAAAGATTTTAATCGTTCAAATGTCGTTGACTTCGCTACAGGGTACTGGTACAATAGTCGATGTGTAAAATAATGCAGCAAGAAGCGATAACCGCGTCAACATTTTTTTACCTTTAAGGTGAATGAGTAACCAGCGGCTGCTCTTCGGTGAAAATTAAAAAAGAATGCACGTATTATTGAGCTTCTAACCGTTACGTTATTTTACTCCAATACAACTATATGGAGGAAATAAATATGTCAAGATTTACAGGATCTACATGGAAAAAATCACGTCGTTTAGGTATTTCATTATCAGGTACTGGTAAAGAATTAGCACGTCGTCCTTACGCACCTGGTCAACACGGACCAACTGCACGTGAGAACTTATCAGAATACGGTTTACAGTTAAAAGAGAAACAAAAATTACGTTTCTTATTCGGTTTAAACGAACGTCAATTCTTTAACTTATTCCAACAAGCTGGTAAAATTCGTGAAGGTGAGCACGGTACAAACTTCATGATCTTATTAGAGCAACGTTTAGATAACTTAGTTTACCGTTTAGGTTATGCGACTACTCGTCGTCAAGCTCGTCAATTAGTAAACCACGGTCACATCTTAGTTGATGGTAAACGCGTAGATATCCCATCTTACTCAGTTAAAGTAGGACAAGTTATCGGTGTTCGTGAAAGATCTAAAGACTTATCAGTCATTAAAGAATCAGTTGAATCTCTATACGGTCGTCCAGACTACTTAGAATTTGATGAAGAGAAATTAGAAGGTAAAATGACACGTCTACCACAACGTGAAGAAATGCCTGCTGAAATTCAAGAAGCATACGTTGTAGAGTTCTACAACCGTTAATTCTTAATAAAACATTTAACAAGACTGGAGAAATCCAGTCTTTTTTTGTTTAAAATTAACTGACTATTGGATTTTAATAATACAGAATAAAAAAGTGCCTGCAATCACACTGGATCGCAAACACTCATTTCATATTTTTAGTTATTCAATAATATTTCTACAAATTCTTCTAATAATTCTTTCTCGTCTTTACCAAATCGATTTTTAATTGGGGCGTCTACGTCTAAAACACCAATTGCTTGTCCATCCTTAATTAATGGCACTACGATTTCAGATTGGCTTGCGGCGTCACAAACGATGTGGCCAGGAAACTCGTTAACATCTGGTACGATAATGGTTTCTTCTTTTTCGAAGGCTGTACCACATACCCCTTTTCCAGAATCAATTCGGATACACGCGACTTTACCTTGGAATGGACCTAAAACTAATTGTTCGGAAGCATCTTCCCATAAATAAAATCCAACCCAGTTAATTTCATCAAGAATTTCATTTAATAGAGCAGAAGCGTTACTTAGATTTGCAATCCAGTTTGGTTCGCCTTTTACCAAACCTTCAAGTTGTGCCAATACGACTTTTTTATTGATTGATTTTCCCATGATGATTCTCCTTATACAGTAGTTGTGTGATACAAATAACCGAATTTCCTATAAAGACAGTATTTTACAAAGTGTTACAAATATTTTATAGACAAGTATAACATATTTCTATCATTTTTGATATACTAGTTATAATTATAAGAAAGTCGTGAGTTTTTTTATGCATGATACAAGTAAATAAGGGATTTAATTTTTGTAAACATTAGCTGGGAGGAATTTGAATGAACCCTTTGCAAATAACAATTATCACTATTTTAGTTTTACTGGTCGTAACGTTTGGTATTACATATCTTGTTCGAACAAAATACTATCAAAAAATTGATCAGTTAGACCAAGAAAAAAATGAAGTGTTGAAGAAAGCACCTTATGATGAATTAAACGAAGTTAGTGATTTACACATAAGCGGCCAGTCATTTGAGTTACGCAAGAAATTGGAACAACAATGGCATACGATTGAGTCGGTAAAATATCCTCAATTAGAAAACAATCTATT
>CAMYQS010000178.1 GCA_947296835.1 uncultured Atopostipes sp. | reverse complement strand
AAATCTTCTTTTGCTACTTCATCATTTAATTCGCGAACAACAATTGGCTCGCCTTTAAATACAATTTCAGATCCTGCCGAACGAGCAGAAGCTAATAATGTTAATTCTTCAATTGGTAAATCGTGTGATTCTAATATACTTAAGATCGTTGAGCCAACTAAACCAGTTGCTCCAACAACAGCTATTTTATACATGTTAAAATCCTTTCTACAATCCATTGATTCTTATAAATCGAATTCTTTACTTAATAAACGTGCAATCGTGCCGCCATTTACTTCATCAACTAAACAAGAAATGCTGATGCCCGAAGTTGAAATTTGGTAAATACGCATGTTGTTTTCAATAATCGTTTTATAAATCTTTGAAATCACGCCAGGAGCTTCCATCATGCCAGCTCCGATAATGGATACTTTGACATAATCTTCGTTTAAAGAAATTTCAATGTCTGGGTACTTCTCTTGAAGTGCCATCGCGCATTTCGTTAGTCGGTTTTTATCTTCCGATTTTGTAGTGAAACTGTAATGGTTTTTGCCTTCATCTTCAATTTGTGAAATTAAATCGATAGAAATATCATTTTTTTCTAACAACGTAAAAACATCGGTTACTAATTCAGAGCTATAACCAGGGTGGTTAATATCTACTTGGATTACTTCATCGTCAACGGCGATTCCCGTTGCAATATTTTTCTCTAATAACTTTTTTTCTGACACAATCCATGTCCCTTTCTCTTTAGAAAGTGCTTTTGCGATATACAAAGGCACATTATTATTAATAGCAATTTTAATTGAACGTGTTTCAATAATGTTGGCACCTAGAAATGACATTTCCATCATTTCTTCGTATGAAATCATATCAATTTTTTTAGCATCCGGATAAATTCTAGGGTCAATACTAAAGATCCCCGCCACATCCGTGTAAATTTCACAATGACATTCTAATACTGCTGCAAGAGCAGTAGCTGTCGTGTCAGAACCGCCACGACCTAATGTTGTAATTTGTTTATATTCATTCATCCCTTGGAAACCAGCGACAATTAATACATCGTTAACTTCCAGTAAGCCATTTAGGTAATCTTCATCAATAGAAGAAATACGGCTCTTCATTGTTTGAGCCGTTGTTTTAATCGTAGCTTGTGCACCTGTTAAAGGTTTTGCCTTAATTCCTAGATCTGCTAATGCCATTGCTAGGTAGGAGATAGACTGTTGTTCTCCGGTAGACAAAAGAAGAGCTACATGTTCATCATCTGGATTTTTATTTAATTGTTGAATGTTATTTAATAATATGTCTGTTGTATCGCCCATAGCGGAAACCACGATCACAAGTTTTTCTTGTTCGTCCACTCGTGTTTTTACATAAGTCGCAATGTCTTTAATTTTATCAAAGCTGCTTACGCTAGAACCGCCATATTTTAATACTGCTAGATTGCTTTTCACGTTTTCAACCTCTTTATATCAATGTAATGGTTATTGAAATATTATATGTTATTTATGGATGAAGACAAAATAAAAAACAAGCCAGAAAACTTCCCCCGACTTGTTATAAAATTTACTATTACAAGGGAAGCTCATCATGCTAATTGCTCGACAGTTTGTAAATTGTTCATTTACAACCCAACAATTTATAACCTGTAATTTATAAATTATTTCGGCAAACTTCCCTTTTCATATTTGTAAATTACAGTTTAGTTGTCAAATATGTACTCATGTCATTCGCGCCTCATCCACAGAATATCTTATTCAATTGATAGTAATATAACAAAAAACGGGTGTAAAGTAAACAGATTACCCTATTTTCATTGTTAATTAATACACAAACAAAAAAGCCTCCCCAATTTTATGTTGAGGAGACTGTTATTCTGA
The DNA here is from genome assembly GCA_947296835.1 of uncultured Atopostipes sp. Lineage (GTDB taxonomy): Bacteria > Bacillota > Bacilli > Lactobacillales > Carnobacteriaceae_A > Atopostipes. The sequence goes on along the minus strand of CAMYQS010000178.1, from coordinate 1,837 downwards.
TTAGATTGTTGTTTCTTCGTATAATGTTTCACCGATATTGTTTAAACGAGCTTCCCATTCTTCTTTAGAAAGGTAGTTTGAAGAGACAAAGCGGTTACGAGGATGTTTGCGGCACTCAGCTGTACAGCCACGAACATACTTCGCTTCATTTTCTTCAGTCATGAAGACTTGTTTGTTACAATCCGGGTTTGCACAGTTTACGTAGCGGTCACACGGTTCGCCATCAAAGTGATCTCTCGCAACGACAGTAGGGTTCACTTGATTAATTGGTACTGAAATACGTTCATCGAATACATACATGCTACCTTCCCATAAATCACCTAGTGTTTCAGGGTCTTTACCGTAAGTATCGATTCCACCTTCAAGTTGGCCGACATTCTCAGCTAAACCTTCACGTAACATCCAACCTGAGAACTTCTCACAGCGGACACCACCTGTACAGTAAACAACAACTTTTTTATCCATGAATTTCTCTTTGTTTTCTTTTACCCAGTTTGGTAGATCACGGAAGTTACGAATATCAGGGCGAATAGCTCCTTTGAAATGACCTAGATCATATTCATAATCATTACGAGTATCTAAAACAATCGTATCTTCATCTAATAAAGCTTCTTTGAATTGAGTAGGTTTTAAGTAGTCACCAGTTACTTCATGTGGATTAACATCATCTTCTAAATCTAATGATACAATTTCCTCACGAACACGAACATGCATTTTTTTGTGTGCATAATCGTCCACTTCGTCTACTTTGAACCATACGTCTTCAAATCCTGGAAGAGAGTGTAAGAACTCTTTGTACTGTTCGGTTTGTTCAATCGTTCCTGATACTGTTCCGTTAATTCCTTCAGAACCGACTAGAATACGACCTTTTAAACCAATACTTTTACAAAAATCTAAGTGCACTTTTTGGAAAGTATCTGGTGATTCAATCGTTTGGTATTTGTAGTAAAGTAAAACTCGAAAATCTTTTGACATTTATTTTTTCCTCCTTGTAGTTGCAGGCTACAAAAATGTTTATTGCTAGAAGGTATTATATACTGAATTAGAGAGAGACTCAAATTTTTCTTTTAACGAATAAAACAGTTTTTATTTTACGCTATGAGCCTATCACTTGAGATTGAAATGCTCACTAATTACAATGGCATTAGAACAATTGACACGTATAGAAGGAACAAAGGAATGAAGGAGACGAATTTCATGGAAAAAGAAGACAGAGTTGTACATGGCAGTTTTGATAATTCCGAAGAAACGATCTCAGCTATCCGTAAGTTAAAAGAAGAAGGTTACACGAAAGAACAGATTCGAGTGTATACAAATGCCATGGATGACAAGACGTTTGATAAAACAGAAGACGATGTTGATTTTAAAGAAGACAAGACATTTGATAAAACAGAAAAAGATATTGATACCAAAGATAAGAGTTCAATGGATATTGTAGATAACAAAGAAACTAAAGATGATACAGCCGATAATGATGATGAGTCGTTATGGGACAAAGTAAAAGATTTCTTTACATCGGATTCATATGATTATGACAAAGAATCAGGGAATCCAAATTACCGTAAAGAGAATGATGTTCTCTATCCACATCGAAATGATTTGGCAAGTGGTAACCGCGTGATTGTGTTAGATAAAGCTAACGATAACCAAACGCGTGTCAACATTTAAATGAATATACAAGAAGTGCTACCTTGTGTAGTGCTTCTTTTTACTTATACATATACATATAAGCTTATTAATACCATCTGAAAAACAGCTAGTGTAAACTTAAAGTGAAATGAACAATAGATTATATTTGTTTCTGGGTCTTATACACATCTGACGATGCCGACGACTC
>CAMYQS010000177.1 GCA_947296835.1 uncultured Atopostipes sp. | reverse complement strand
GGTATATACATATCGATTCGAATTTTAAAACGACCAGACTTAACGGCGGAAGGAAGCTTCCCATTTGGTGCAGCCATTGCGTCAACGTTAATTGTAAATGATGTTCATCCAGTAATCGCGACTCTTGTTGCATTCTTAACAGGAGCATTAGCAGGCTTACTGACAGGTTACTTAATGACCAAAGCAAAGATACCAGGTCTATTAGCCGGGATACTTGTGATGACAGGACTCTATTCAATCAATTTAGTCGTTATGGGTAAAAGTAATATCGCTTTACTCAACCATCCTCGTATAACGAACCAATTCAGCGGATGGTTAGGACTACCGAATGACTATAGTACGATTCTAGTAGCCATCTTATTACTTAGTCTGATTATCTTTTTCTTAGTTTTCTTCTTTAAGTCAGATTCAGGCCAAGCGTTAATCGCAACAGGTGATAACGAGAAGATGGCTCGTTCGATGGGGATTAAAACGGATGAAATGAAGATGTTAGGTTTAGCCCTATCAAACGGTCTAATTGGTTTATCAGGAGCTTTAATCGGGCAATATAATGGTTATGTCGATATCTCAATGGGAATAGGTATCTTTGTTATCGGATTAGCTTCGATTATCATCGTTGAGATCTTTTACAAAAATCTATCACTGACAGAGCGATTCATTTCTATCCCAATCGGTGCAATCTTCTATCGCTTTATTATAGCTATAGCCCTATACATTGGGTTACCACCAGAGTTAATGAAATTAGTCTCTGCCGTTATCTTAGGATTATTCTTATCCTTACCGAATATAATAGAAGAAAGGCGTGCTGCTGAATGAGCCAGACAATCTTAGAGTTAGCAAATATTCATAAAACATTTCAAAATGGAACGCCGAATGAGAACCATGTTCTACGTGGTCTAGACCTAACCGTTCATAAGGGTGATTACATTTCTATCATCGGAGGGAACGGATCAGGGAAGTCAACATTGTTAAACGCAACGGCAGGTGTTTTTCGATTAGATAAAGGGCATATCATCTTAAATCATGAAGATATAACGAATCATACCGAAGAACAACGTGCAACTGTTATTTCACGTGTATTCCAAGATCCAATGATGGGAACAGCACCGCGGATGACAGTAGCGGAGAATTTAGCAATTGCTTTAAACAGAGGGAATAAACGAGGTTTTAAGCGTACGTTGAACGAAAAGAACTATAACCGATTTGAGAAAATACTAGCGGATGTTGGTCTGAACTTAGAAGATAAATTGACTAGTGAAGTTGGTTCACTTTCTGGTGGACAGAGACAAGTTATTGCATTACTGATGGCAACGATTAAAAAACCAGATATATTATTACTAGATGAACATATTGCTGCGCTGGATCCGAAAGCAACTGAACAAGTTATGCGTTTAACAGAAGAGCGAATTAAAGAAAATGATATTACGAGTCTAATGGTTACTCATAATATGAATCATGCGATTGAGTATGGAAACAGATTAATTATGATGGACCAGGGGAGAGTAGTAATCGATATTTCAGGAGAAGAAAAAGAGAATTTAACCGTTCCAGAATTAGTTGAATTATTTAACAGAGAGTCCGGGAAAGAACTCATAGATAACGAAATGTTGTTTGGTTAAGTCGTATCTTAAAAATTATAAGAATCAATTTTAGCATGGTACAATTATGGCAATTAGAATTAAGATAACTCGATAATAAGCAATGGTAAAGTCACTGAGCTATATCCTTTTTTATAGAAACGCTTTTAGTAATTAATGTATAAAATGAGTTGAAATAAAAGGTGTCATATACAACTGAATGGTTTCGAATAACTTATAAGTGTCGTTACGACAGTTCTTTTCCTTTAATTTCTTAGTGCAATTATTTAATTATTAAAAAAGAGGTGATTATTATATTTTTTACGCTATCTAACGAAGTTAAACTGTTTTATAAGAAAATAGGTCAGGGTGATCCGTTGTTTTTGTTACATGGTAATGGTGATTCCCACGAAGATTTAGAGATACTTGGTGAAGCTTTATCCGCCAATTTCACCGTTTATTTAATTGATTCTCGTGGGCACGGACAAAGTTCACACCACGATCAATATTTTGTGTATGAAGATTTAGCTGAAGATATGGACTTATTTATTAACCATCTTGGATTGAAAAATGTCAGTATAATTGGTCATAGTGATGGTGCAATTATTGCTGCATTATTAGCAATGAATAATAAATCATACTTAAAGAAAATCATCTTATTAGGCATTACATTAAAACCTGAACAAATGAGACGAAAATGGACAAAATGGATTCAAGACGAATATGAAAAACATGGGCATCCTTTATTTCGTTTAATGGTTGAAGAGCCACAAATTGAATTTGAACAAATCGAGTCAATAAAAATTCCAACATTAGTTGTAGCTGCTGAAGATGATGTTATGGAGTTAGAAACATATATTCGGGTAGCAGATCATATTCCTGGGAGCGAATTATATATTGTCGAAAATGAGGATCATATGTCTTATGTTGTAGAAACAGATAAGTTTGCTGAACAAGCCAAGGAGTTTTTATCATACAATTAATTAATAACAGTAAATAAATATAGCTAGATACACGTATATGCTCTAGTTAAATCTTATTGCAACCAATAGTTGCTTAATAGTTGGTAGTATATAAACGTTGATTTAACTACACTATAGAAGAAATGAGGTCATGTTATGAGCATAGGTAAAAATCTAAAAAAGCTAAGGAAAAGTAATGGATTCTCTCAGTAATTATTAGCAGAAAAAACTGGTGTTAGTCGTCAAGCTGTATCTAAATGGGAAAGAAATGTCACAATCCCATCTACAGCTAATCTAATGAAGTTAGCCGATGTATTTGATGTCGATTTAACCACATTAACAAATGACGGCGAGTTAGATCAAGAAAAATCATTAGCTACTCATTGTAATCCATTTTACATTTTAGGCGCAATTATCTGTCTTTTTGGATTTATGATTGGAATATATTTATCAGAAATATCTCCAGTATTCATCGCGTTAGGAGTTTTAAGTCCAATGGGAATGACATATTTTCTTACTAAATTAAAGTAGGTGGATGGAGGTTAATTTTTATGTACGATGAGAATGATTATATTATGAAGCAAATTAAGTCGATGGTAAGAGGTTTAGGTAAGTTTATGGGGCTTGAACAAATTAAAGAGCTACTACAGCTCAGTGGCGATCAACAAGGCGATATAACGGATTTAGAACTTGAAACCATCATTGCGATATCTAAAATGGAAATCATATTAGCGAACAAAGATGTTAGTCTTGATAGTTTATTAGATGAAATTGAAATAAATCAGGAACGAATGAAAATGTTAATGAACCATGAGACTGCAGCAACTCAGGAAGAATTAGATCAACTAAACAACTACATTCAAGACAACCAATCGCATCTATAAAGGGGAATCGTATGAGTAAAATTAATCTTTTCACAGTGGGATTACTACCATTTGTACCTGCATATTGGATGAACGAACCGTTATTGAGAAATCCGAGTGAGACGTTGCCATTTATTACAATAGGTTTAATTTGCTTGGGGCTATGGGCATTCGTAGGCTATATGAGCTACAATCAAGGTAGGAAGCCTCAGGAATCGTTCCTGTGTGCACATATACCAGCCATCATTATACTAATAGCATTATTATTCCAAGAATTTATACTTAATCAATATTA
>CAMYQS010000176.1 GCA_947296835.1 uncultured Atopostipes sp. | reverse complement strand
CATATTGGATTGATCCATGACGGGTATCCTCCTTTTGAAATGCTACATATGCATTTGCATCTTTTGATTGCTGTGAAAACTTTCAACAGCCTGGCCGTAAATTGAGCTGACTTGTAGTCCGAATGCTTGTGATGAATAATAGCGAGTGACAAAATCTTTTGCTTGTGTGGCTAACTCTAGATAGTGTTTTTCATTTTTCATTAGCGCGTATAGTGCAGATTCGAATTCCTTGAAATGGTGGTATTGGTAACCTGTTTGACCATTAATAATCACATCTTCGATCGATTCGTCTGCACGACAGAGTGCGGGAATCCCACTCGCAAGGGCTTCTATATAGGTTAAGCCTTGTGTTTCACTCGTTGACGCACAAACAAATAAGTCTGCGACTTGGTAATACTTCGCAACATCTAGCGGGCTCACCATGCCGGTAAAGTGTACATGGCTGTCTAATCCAAGCTCCTTGACTTTATTCATTAAGTTAAACTTATTTGGTCCGTCACCCACGATTAAAAAGTGAACACCTTGTTTCAATAATGATAGGAAGAATAAAATTTCTTCAATATTTTTCTCTTTTCCTAATCGGCCCAGGGATACTAATAAGAAAGCATCTTCCGGTATATCGTATTGCGCACGAAATGCTCGGCGTTCCTCTTCTGAAATACGTTCATGGAATCGTTCCAACTGAATCCCGGTTGGAATAACATTGATTGGTTGTTCGACGCCATAATTATTAAGAATATTCTGTACTTTATTAGTTGGCGCAATAACCGATTCAACGTCGTTTAGCACGCGTTTCGTGAATAGCGAGACAATTTTACGCCCCGTTGTTCTACTAGGTGAAAAATAATGGGTATAGTCTTCGTAAATTGTATGGTAAGTGTGTACAATCGGGATGTTTAAATATTGCGCGATTCGTTTTGCCATACGAAACGTGCTGAACTCGCTTTGTGTATGGACAACATCCGGTTGCCATTCAATCAGGTCACGAATAATGGAGCGGTCGGAAAATAATTTCACACGAGCTCCCGGATAAACTTTGTCGACATTTAATGACGAGACTGCATATACGTGATCAACTTCGTTAATGTAGCCATAATCTGCTAATGTTAGGATGCGCACGTCGTGTCCAAGTTTTTCGAGTGACTTTTTCAGGGATACAATTGACGTCACAACGCCATTAATAGCGGGTGTATATAAATCGGTTGTTATTAAAATTCTCATTTTAGAATTTCCTCTCCGAGAACTTGTGTCTGGTGACTTTCTTTATACTATAAGAATACTCATTTTTGCATGATAAAACATCGGACTTAAGTCCCTATTTCAAAAAAAAAGATATCAGAATATTTTATGCTCTTGTCGAAAGCTTGTCAATCTTTCATTTCACAAAAGTGGGAATCATTATAGGTAAAACAATGAAAATCAAATGAGAATCCGGTATAATGAATAGAAATTGACAGAGAGGGATGAACGAATGGGAAATGTTATTTTGACTGGAGACCGTCCAACTGGGAAGCTTCATTTGGGGCACTTTGTGGGCTCTTTGGAGAACCGGGTAAAACTTCAAGCGGATCCGAATAGTGAAATGTTCATTATGATTGCGGACCAGCAAGCTTTAACGGATAATGCGAAAAATCCGGAGAAGGTTTTAGCGAGCGTGAAAGAAGTCGCCCTTGATTATTTAGCGGTGGGCTTAGATCCAAGTAAATCAACGATTTTTATTCAATCACAAATACCGCAATTACCAGAATTGACGGTTTATTACTTAAACTTAGTGACGTTGGCGCGTTTAGAGCGTAACCCGACGGTAAAGAGTGAAATTAAAGAGAAAGAATTTGGACAAAGTATTCCATCTGGCTTTCTAGTCTATCCAGTGAGTCAAGCGGCGGATATTACGGCGTTTAAAGCGACACATGTACCGGTTGGAGATGACCAGCAACCGATGATTGAACAGGCGCGTGAAATTGTGCGTGACTTCAACCGTATTTATGACACGGAGACGTTAGTGGAACCGGATGTTATGCTGCCAGAAAAAGGGCGCGGTCGTTTAGTTGGGATTGATGGTAAGGGTAAAATGAGTAAATCACTGAACAACGGGATTTACTTGTCGGACTCAGCGGAAGAAATTGAGAAAAAAGTCATGAAAATGTATACGGATCCGAATCACATCCGTATTGAAGATCCAGGTCAAGTAGAGGGGAACGTTGTCTTTACGTACCTTGATATTTTTGACTCAGATAAAGAAAAAGTAGCAGAATTAAAAGAACATTACCAACGCGGTGGCTTAGGTGATATGACAATCAAACGTTACTTAAACGAAGTCTTACAAGACTATCTAGCGCCAATCCGTGCACGTCGTGAAGAGTTCGCGAAGGATCCTGAGTATGTGATGAACATGCTGAAAGAAGGAAGCGAGAAAGCTGAGCGTGTCGCTGCTGCAACATTAGCTGAAGTTAAAGCAGCAATGGGTATTAATTACTTTTAAGTCCAATAAAAAGAAACTTTAAGAAGGGGTAATCATATGAAAAGAGTTAGTCGTGAGCACGTGATTTTTGAAATGAATAAAGAGAACGAACCGGTCTTAACTGCTGTAAGTGGTGAAACGATTGTGTTCGAAACGCAAGACTGCTTCTCAGGAAATGTTCAATCGGAATCCGATACAGTCAGCGATATTGATTTTTCTACGGTGAATCCAGCTACTGGACCAATTTATGTGAGTGACGCAGAAGTTGGCGATACGTTAAAAGTTACGATTAATCGTATTGATATCGACAACAAAGGTGCAGTACTAACTGCGCCAGGTCTAGGTTTGCTATCAGATGGTATTGGTGCGGAAGAGACCGCTATTGCAAAAATAACAGATTCGGCAACTCTTTATAAAGGTTATGAAATACCTCTTCGTAAAATGGTCGGTGTAATCGGAACGGCTCCAGCTGGCGATGGCGTCAACACTGGAACACCAGGCGATCATGGTGGTAACTTAGATACGATTTTACTTGGTGAAGGTGCAACATTATACTTGCCGGTAAACGTTAAAGGTGCACTGTTGGCGATGGGTGATATGCACTCGTCAATGGGTGACGGTGAAATTATGGGATCTGGTTTAGAAGTTGCGGGTGAAATTGAAGTCATTGTTGAAGTCATAAAAGACAGCGACTTACCACTACCATTTATTGAAACGGATGAGCTGTACGTAACGCTTGGCTCCCGCGAAACAATGGAAGATGCGAGTAAAGTCGCTCTTCATAATATGGTTGAGTTCTTAACAGCAAAAACCGATATGACATTTAACCATGCGGGGATGTTCCTATCACTGGCAGGCGACTTAAAAGTCTCGCAAGCAGTGAACCCTAACAAGACTATGCGCGTTGAAGTACGCAAAGACCTCTTAAACAAGTAAGGAAGAAATTCGTTCCAACAAATTTCTTCCGACGCTCAGAGGGACGGCTTTTTCCTGGAAAAAGCCTACACTAAATGATAATGAAGGTTTTTGTATCAACAAAAACCAATCGAAACTACCATATAGACTCTTGTGCTAGGCAGACAAGGTTTAAATGGTAGTTTTTTTGTTATGGAATTGGTTTTTAGAGTTGGAAAGCAGTCTTGCGCGACTATAAATAAATTACAAGCGAGCAAGAGAGTCTTGCACGATCATAAATAAATTACAAGCGAGCAAGAGAGTCTTGCGCGATCATAAATAAATTACAAGCG
>CAMYQS010000175.1 GCA_947296835.1 uncultured Atopostipes sp. | reverse complement strand
TCATTATAGAGAGGCCTATTTTTTATTTCCAGGTACCCAGCTATTCACCGCTTACTTTTGTTAGATGGTGCGTATTTACCAGCACAACTCGTCCGGTTTTCATTTCACAAAAAGAAAAAGACCCTAGCTTTTGGGCTAGGGCCTGGATGGGTTATTGAAATTCGGCTTGGTATTCTTCGTAGCCTTCTTCGGCCAGCTTGTCTTTTGGAACGAAGCGCATGGCTGCGGAGTTGATGCAGTAGCGTAGGCCGCCTTTGTCTTGCGGGCCATCTGTGAACACGTGGCCTAGATGCGAGTCGGCTTCACGACTGCGAACTTCGGTACGTTCCATTCCGAATGATTGATCGCGGTGCTCGGACACGCCGCGCTTTTTGATTGGTTTCGTAAACGATGGCCAACCACAACCGGCGTCGTATTTATCATTTGACGAGAATAGTGGCTCTCCACTTACAACGTCGACGAAGATACCGTCATCGTAAAAATCGTCGTACTGACCAGTAAAGGCACGTTCTGTTCCCTTTTCTTGTGTTACGTGGTATTCGATATCGGATAAGCGTTTTTTTAGTTCTTCTTTTGTTTCTTTCTGCTTCATATTTCTCACCTCTTCAACCTCTATTTTAACAAGTATTGGTCCAATCCTAAAGAAAAGTGCCCTAACCAATTTTACTGGTTGGGCACTTTCGTTATTTCATTTTATTTATTGTAATCAACGTTTTTGGCATCTTTTGATACGTCGTTTTGGTCTTCTGGAAGATTGTGCCCGTCTTTTTCGACTTCTTCACGTTTGTCTTCGTTTAAACCGAATTCAAATTGCTCTTCTACGTTTTCTTCATCGGTAACTTTTAGTTCTTCTTTTTTCTTCTTGTTTTCTTCTGACATAACTGGATCAATTCCCTTCAAAAGATAGTATTAAGTTCAATCACGTCATGTGACTCTACTTTATTTTAGAGCATGTATTCGCTCATTTCTACTAATACGCTTATGAGGGCTGTCCGTTTTAGTGTCGGTCTTGGATTCGTTTAAACATTTTTTCTAAGTCATAGGTTGTTAATTTCACCAAGACAGGTCGGCCGTGTGGGCAGTTATACGGGTTTTCACAAGTTGGTAATTGTTCGATGAGCGCCACAGCTTCAGCCTCGCTTAGACGGTGGTTCGCCTTAATCGATCGTTTACAGCTCATCATAATAGCCGTCGCTTCGCGGAACATACCAACTGTTAAGTTTTTACGTTCTAAGAAAAAGTCGATCATCTCTTCGATGGTGCTTTGCTCTTGTCCCGGTAAAATCCACGTGGGGTGCTCGCGTACGATGAAGCTATTTTGCCCAAATGGTTCGAGTGAAACGCCTGCATCCGCTAGTATTTCCAAGTTTTCTGAAATGACCATCACTTCATCACTCGGATATTCTAAAACAATCGGCACCAGCAATTCCTGCATGGCATCTGCTTCTTCCCCTAACAACGCCTTGTAGTATTCATACTTAATCCGTTCTTGCGCAGCATGTTGGTCGATGAAATACAAACCGTCTTCATTTTGCGTCAACAAATACGTGCCGTGTAATTGACCAATATATTCCAATTCCGGGAATTGTTCGGTCGTTTCTTCGTTATAGTTTTTACGTTCCGCAGTTTCCGCTAATTTCAAGGCTGATTCTTCGGTACCCATTTCATGCGTTGGAACGGGTGGGGCTTCGGATTCGTCCACATGCATACTTTCTGACTGCGTACGAATCGATGAAGGCGCCCAGTCTTTAGGCGGTTCGTATGACCGTTCCGGTTCCTTCGCTGGTCGGAATTCGAAATTCATCTGAGTCGGTTTCTCTTCACGTTGGCGCACAGGTGGCGGCGCTATGTCTTCGCTGTATGAACCTGGTATGCGGACTTCTTGGTACATTGTGTCGTGCAGGGCCTTACGGATTAGCGCTCCTAATTCATCTTCATTACTGATTCGGATTTGCTGCTTGGTTGGATGCACGTTCACATCTAAAAGTAACGGATCCATTTCAATATTGATGACGCTAATCGGGTAACGTCCGATCATCAAGGTCGAGCCATAGCCTGAAATGACAGCCCGGTTCAGTGCATAATTTTGAATGAAGCGTCCATTCACAATTAATGTGATATATGAATTATTGGCACGTGTTAATTCGGGTAAAGACGAGTAACCACTGATTTTGAAATCAAAGTTCTCGGCTTCAATTTTACGCATTTTACGTGCCACATTGACCCCGTAAACACCCGCAATCGCTTGGCGAATATCGCCATTTCCAACGGATTTCAACACTTGATTCCCATCATTATAAAATTCAAACGAAATATCCGGATGCGATAACGCAAAGCGGTTTAAGTAATTCGTCACGTGAGAAATCTCTGTTTTCAGTGAGCGAATGTGTTTTAAACGAGCTGGCGTGTTGAAGAAAAGCTGCTCAATTTTAATGCTCGTCCCTCGACGAGATGCGGCGGCTTTACTTTCAATCAGCTCGCCCCCTTTTAGGTGGACGTGTTTGCCCGTTTTATTGGCTTCAGCTGTTTCAATAACTAATTCTGAAACGGAAGCAATACTCGGTAATGCTTCCCCGCGGAAACCTAACGAGCGGATTCGGAATAAATCATCCGTTGTATATAACTTACTGGTTGCGTGGCGCTCAAATGCTCGCTCCACTTCTTCGCTTGGAATTCCAGCACCGTTATCCGTCACGATTATCCGCTTCAAGCCTGCTTCTTCGATTTCAACTTTTATTTGAGTCGCACCCGCATCGATGGCGTTCTCGACTAATTCTTTCACAACGGATGCGGGTCTTTCAACCACTTCTCCAGCCGCAATTTGGTTTGCGAGTGTTTCGGATAAAATTTGGATTGTCGACATGTTACGTGCCTCCTTTCTTCGTGTTTCAGGTTTTTATTAATCTTCTTGTAATTGATTTTTTAATTGGTTTAACGTGTTCATCGCTTCAAGCGGCGTTAAGTTTAAGACATCAATTTTTTTCAATTGATTCAGAACTTCTTCCTCTTCACTGGACCAAGCGCCATTAAATAAGCTCATTTGGTCTACCGTTTCTATTTCAGGCTCGTGAACTTCCGCTTTGGGTTCTGGTTTTAACTCTGCTTGTTTTTGATCTAAGCGGTCATAAACCGGCACTTCATTCTTCTTCTCTAGCTCCACTAAAATAGATGACGCCCGTTTCAGTACTGAATTCGGCAAGCCAGCTAATTTGGCGACTTGAACGCCGTAACTTTTGTCCGCTGATCCCGAAGTGATTTTGTGTAAGAACACGAGGTTTCCATCTTCTTCAACCGCGCCAACGTGGACGTTCTCTAAGTGCTTCAGGCGTTCTTCTAATGCCGTTAGCTCATGGTAGTGAGTCGAGAATAACGTCTTCGCACCCACCTTATCATGCACATGCTCGATAATTGCCTCCGCGAGTGCCATGCCATCATAGGTCGCTGTCCCACGTCCGATTTCATCAAACAACAGCAAGCTGTTTCGTGTTGCGTTTGAAATGGCTTGGTTTGTCTCCGTCATTTCAACCATGAACGTACTTTGGCCTGAAATTAAATCATCCATTGCTCCGATACGCGCAAAAACTTGATCAAAAATCGGCAGCTTCGCTTTTCCAGCGGGGATAAAACAGCCCATCTGCGCCATAATCACAATGAGCGCAACTTGACGCATGTATGTACTTTTACCGGACATGTTTGGACCGGTGATGAGTAAAATGTCTGTTTCATCTTCCAGATAAACGTCGTTCGGGACGTATTCTTGGTTTTCCATCACACGCTCAACGACCGGATGACGGCCTTCATGGATATGAATAT
>CAMYQS010000174.1 GCA_947296835.1 uncultured Atopostipes sp. | reverse complement strand
CACTAGAATATAGTGGGTTCTTTTTTTGATATGAGCACTTAGCGACTTCGAAACTGGAATACGAAGTCAGTGGGACTTTCCAGCGCCTTTAAAATCGCAATACGAAGTCAGTGAAGCTGTCCGACGACTTCAAAACCGCAAAATGTATCTTCAAAAATTTCAGAATACTAAATTTTTATTTATGTAGAAAAAATACCCAAACGGCTCTATAAAGCGTTTTCTTATCATGCAACAAAAAAACATTAAAGTTTTTTCGCGAAAATACGATTTTTTTGCAAATTATATATATAGGGGATAAATGAGGTGAGCAAAATTGAGCGACTTAAAAAGTACCGTTAAAGAATATTGGAAAATCATTTTACTTAGTTTAGCAGGTAGTTGTTTGGTGCTGATTATCTACTTCAACACGTTAGGAGATACGGAGCCCATTTCAGAAATAGATCCTTACGAGGAATTGTTGGCAGAAGTTAAAGGTGAAACCGTTCAAGCGGATGAAGTGCTGGAACTGGGAGAAGAAGATACGGAAATCATCGCAGTTGTCATTATGGCAGATATTAAAGGAGCTGTAAATATTCCGGGTGTCTACATGATGGAAGAAGGGGATCGTATTATTGATCTCGTGGAAAAAGCAGGTGGTTTACTTAATGACGCTGAATCTAATGCTGTGAATTTTGCTCAAAAGGTTGAAGACCAGATGGTGGTGTATATTCCCAAAATAGGTGAAGAGAATATCCAGATTCCCGAGACTCCTGTTAGCGAAGCTCAGGAACAAGAAGTTGGGAAGATTAATATAAACGAAGCGGATGAAGCAGTATTAATGTCTTTAAGTGGTATCGGACCATCCAAAGCAGCGAGCATTATCCAACATCGGGAAGAGAAAGGCTTTTTTAAGACTATTGATGAAATTAAAAACGTATCTGGAATCGGGGAATCGACCTTTAATAATCTAAAAGATTCGATAACTGTTTCACAGTAAGAAAAAGATCTATAGACAAAAATTGATTCTGATTAAAGCGTTTAGTATAATTTTAATAATTATTTAAAGCGTTTCTAATTATAAATGGAGGTTTGTAAAAATGACAAATCGAATTCCTTGGGATCAATATTTTATGGCACAAAGTGTACTCTTATCAACAAGAAGTACATGTGACCGATTAGCAGTCGGAGCCACAGTTGTACGTGATCGCCGTGTAATTTCAGGTGGGTACAACGGTTCTGTGAGTGGAGATGTGCACTGTTCTGAGGTAGGTTGTTACGTCGTAGACGGCCACTGTGTGCGTACAGTGCATGCAGAAGTTAATGCGATTATTCAATGTGCGAAGTTTGGTGCGCCGACTGAAGGTGCTGATATTTATGTCACGCATTTCCCATGTCTGCAATGTACGAAAACAATTATACAAGCGGGTGTTGCGAATATGTATTATTTACATGACTACCGCACAAGCGAATATGCGCGTGAATTAATGAAACATTCTGGAATCAATATGGTTCAAGTAGAGATGCCTGATGATTTCTTTGCACAAATCCAAGATGATTTTTCAAATAAATAAACAATGAAAGAGGGTTGCGGATGACAGATAGATTATGGATCTTTCCAGCTATATTAGGAATCTTGCTTTCGCTGACCTTCTTACTATCTTTTAATTGGTTTGCTTTAATATTGTGTATGATTTGGTTGTTTCGTGTCTTTCGTTTAAAGCTACATAAATTATCGATTTGGTCGTTTGTAATTTGCGTTTTCATGATAAATACCTCCCTATATATTCAGCGTGAAATGAACGAATCGAATTTAGAGGGGCACGAGACAATCTTTATTATTTATCCGGATTTAACATCAATAAAAGTAAATGGTGACCAGATTCGTTTTGAAGGCACCATGCAAACGAATGTATTTCAAGAAAAAATTGTGGTGTCACATCAGGCAAGTACAGAGTTAGAGAAGAATAGTTGGTTAGAAAATCCACCGATGACACATCTACGAGTGCAAGGGCAGCTTAAAGAGCCGAGTACTCAACGGAATTTCCACCAATTTGACTACCAAAATTATCTGAAACAGCAGAACATCTATTGGGAACTTCAATCTGAACAGATTCAGCCACTACAGCAAACAACACTCGAAAAACCGAAAAGAGCTTTTATAACAGATATTCGACATCGGATTTTCACGTACATAGAACGTCACTTTGAGCCTAAAATCGCGACCTATATTCGCATGTTATTGTTTGCGGATAAACGGACTTTTTCTGAAGAAGTCTTACAAAGTTATCGGGCATTAGGTATCTTACATCTCTTTAGTATATCGGGATTTCATATTACCTATTTAGTTCAACTGATTCGAAAAATATTACTACGAATCGGTATTACGCATGAACACACCAACGTAACCCTCTTATTTATATTACCGGTTTACGGCTTGATCGCGGGATTGGGTGTTGGCGTTTTTCGTGCTGTGATGCAAAGTATATTAGTATTGGGGAGTAAACTGCTCAACCGCTCGCTTGATACCTTGGACGCCTGGAGTATAACGATGCTCATCGCAATCACAGTAAATCCACTGCAAATCACTCAAATGTCATTTCAACTCAGTTATCTTCTTAGTTTCCTTTTTATTTTGTTGAGTAAACAAAAATGGGTGCGAGAAATTACACCATTTAAGTCATCACTTTTATTCTCAACAGTTGCTAGTATAGTCAGTATACCAATTTTATCGCATCACTTTTATGAAATCCCTTGGGTCACAACGTTTGCGAATTTATTTTTTATTCCATTCTTTTCGAGTATCTTATTTCCAGGCATACTTTTCTTATTTTTCTTATCTTTTTTAATCGCAGGCTATCCCATCTTTCATTTCATCGAAGAGGGCTTTGTGGTTCTGATAGAATTTGTGGAATCAGCGCTGGCATTATTCACAGACAAGATAAAATTTTCATTCGTCACGGGGCGGCTGCCATTTGTAGTTTTAATCATTCTTATATTGGCTATCTTTTTAATCGTCAAAAGAATTGAGATGAAACGAAAACCATCAGTACTATCAATTATGGTTTTGCTTAGTTGTTTATTTTACCATCAGGTGTCACCTGTTGGGTATGTATTGATGCTTGATATTGGGCAAGGGGATTCGATTGTGATTAAAGAGCCGGTCACTGGGAAAGTTTCGTTAATTGATACTGGTGGGCAACTACAGTGGTCACAAAGTGATGCGTGGAAAGAACGAGAAAAGCCTTTTTCAATCGGGGAAGATATTACGGTACCGGCACTAAAGTCACTGGGAATCTCCAAGATTGATCGTTTATATATCACGCACGCAGATGCAGATCACAGTGGTGAAATTAAAGCGATCGCCAATCAAATCCCCATTCGTGAAATAGCCACTACAGAAAACACTTTTAAAAATAAAGCTGTTTTTGAACAGCTTATGTCACAAGAGAAGATGAAACGTGTTCTTATCCGTCCGCCGGAATTGGTTCAACTTCCGACGCAAAAGACATTGGCTCTTCATCCATCTTCAAACCATTTTTATAAAAATAATAATAATCAATCTTTGGTTTTATATGTTACACTAGGTGAGGATAAATGGTTGTTTACAGGTGACATGGAAAAAGAAGCCGAACATGATTTGCTTCAAGCATACCCGAATTTGACAGTAGATTACTTAAAGGTTAGCCATCATGGCAGTAAATCATCTACGACTGAAGAATTCGTTCGTCACATTCAACCCAAAAAGGCCCTAATATCAGCAGGGCTCGATAATCACTTTGGTCATCCGCACACAGATATCATAGAACGACTCGAAGAACATCACGTCTCTATTTATGCAACCAATGAAATGGGCGCGATTATGGTTCGATATG
>CAMYQS010000173.1 GCA_947296835.1 uncultured Atopostipes sp. | reverse complement strand
TGCATAGGCAACACCTGTTGAGTTTTGAGATCCGATGAATTGTCCTCCACCTGTGTAGATACCTACGTGTGTAATACCCGCACCGTTTCCACTAAAGAATACTAAGTCACCTGGTTGTGGATTAGAAATTTTTGTTGAACGAGCATATTGAGCACTTGATGTTCTCGGAATCGATTTACCTGCTTTATTAAATACATACTGTGTAAAGCCTGAACAGTCAAATCCGCCTTCTGGAGTTGTTCCACCCCATGTATACGTATTGACGTACGTGTACTGAGCTGCAATAGATAACACATTACCTGAAGGAGCTGGAGCAGGTTTCGGTGCTGGCTTCTCCTCTTTTTCCTCTTCCTTTTTAGGAGGAGTTGGTTGCGGTGTTGGAGTTGGAGCTGGTGTTTCGTTATTACTCTCTGTATTAGAATTTGAACTTTCATTTGATTCGTTATTTGAAGATGATTCTGTGCTCTCTCTGTTTGATGAAGCAGGAGCTACTACCACAGGTGTTTCTTCTACTTCAGCTTTCGCTGTTTCCTGACGCGATTCTTCAGCTAATTTTTCTTGTGCTTCTCTTTCAGCACGATCACGTTTGGCTTGTTCAGTAGCCACACGAATTGATTCTTGTTCATCTTTGATGCTGTTAGCTAATTGTAAAGCTTCATTACGTTTTGCAATTAAGCCATCTCTTTCACTAGCAACTGAACTTCTTTCAATATCAATTTGAGCAATTAATACGGATTGCGAAGCTTTTTGAATTTCTAAATCTGCTGAAGTTGCTTCTAATTCTTCCACTAAAGCATTTTGTTGAACAATTTTTCGCTCTGTTTCTTCACTTTTCGCTTCTACTGCTTTTTGATCACGAATTTGATCTTCAATCATACGGTTACTTGATTTAACGATGCTACCAACAACATCAATTCGTGCTATAACATCTGTTAATGTTTCTGCATTCAATATGAACTCTACATAATTCGTAGGATTACCACTTACTTGTACCGTACGAGCTTGTTCCTCTAATTTCGCAGAACGTTCTTCAATATCCTTTTCTAAAACAGCAATTTCTTCTAATAGTTTTTCCATTTCTTGAGTAGAAAGTTGAAGGTTATCGAGAGTTGTAATTAGTGAAACTTCATTTTTTGAGATTTCAGCATTTAGATTATCTAATGCTTGTTGTGTGCTTTGAAGGTCATTTGTCAGCTGATTGAATAATTGATTTAGATCATCGGCTGCTTGTTCGTTTTCTTGCGCTTGTTGTTGAGCGTCTTGAATTCTTTCTTCAAATTCATTCGCAAAAATTGGTGTTGCAGATAATAAAGACGATGCTAACATCGAAGTTACAATAACAGATTTAAATAATCGTTTTTTCAATAAAAATACCCCCCAGAGAATCTTTTTAAACTCATTTAAATGTCATAATATTTTTAATATAGATGAATTGTACCATTTGCACATTATCGTTCTGTATCAGTAATATTACAAATTCACTGAAATATTGTAATATTCCGGAAGTATTTCACTCTCTTACGTTTCAAAGCGTTAAGTATACTGTGAAATACAAGCATTCCCTTATTTTGATTTTGCTTATATTTACGTATTTTGCTATAATTAACCATCATTAGAATGATATAATAAAATAGATTTTAAATTGTTTTATAACTCATAAGGAGGTCCAAAGTATGAGTTCAGAGAAAAACAACTCTACTGATCAAACACGTACAGAAAAAAATGAAACTTTCGGTTTTCGTTTTGGTCATTATTTTGATATTTTTTACCGAGTCATGAAAGGATTTTTTGGTATTATCGCTCTATTAGTGATCATTGTAGGAGCTTTAGGTGGAGGAACGGTTCTTGGGTATTTCGCTTCTCTTGTAGAAGACATCCCAATGCCAACTCAAGCTGAAATGCGCAGCCAAGTAAATTCATACGATATTAAATCATCTATGTATTACGGTGACAATAGTTTAATTAGTGACTTACGTTCAGATTTACTCCGTAGTCCGGTTTCATTAGATCAAATGTCCCCTTTTGTAGTAAATGGAGTCATTGCAACTGAGGATGAGAACTTTTACGAACACAATGGTATTGTTCCGAAAGCTCTTATTCGTGCAGGTTTACAAGAAGTAACAAATGCTTCTACGGTAACAGGTGGTTCAACACTTACACAACAATTGATTAAACAACAAATTTTAAGTGCAGAAGTAACCCACTCTCGTAAAGCTGTCGAAATCTTATATGCAACACATCTAGAAAATAAATTTGATAAAGACTCAATTTTAGAAGCTTACATGAATATTTCACCTTTCGGACGAAATAACCGTGGGCAAAATATTGCTGGTATCGAAGAAGCCGCTCAAGGAATATTTGGTGTCTCTGCTGCAGATTTAACTTTGCCACAAGCTTCATTCTTAGCTGGACTTCCTAAAAGTCCAATCTCATATAGTCCTTATACACAATATGGTGAAGTCAAAGAAGATTTAAGCGCTGGGTTAGCGAGACAACGTGAAGTGCTTTATAGTATGTATCGTGAAGGTTACTTAACAGAAGAAGTCTATAATGAAACCCTTAATTATGATGTTACAGCAGACTTCTTACGTCGTGAAGATGAAGATGCAGACCGACCTACTCAGTCATATGTCTATGATTTAATTGAAGAAGAAGCTAAAGAAATTTTCGTTGAAATGCTAATCGAAGAAGATGGCATTACTCGTGAACAACTCGATAATAATGATGAATTATACACTCAGTACAAAGAAAAAGCTGTTACTGAAATGAGAAACGGTGGCTATGATATCTATAGTACGATTGATCCGGTTATTCATAATGCGGTCCAAGATACAATTCGACAAAACATTGATCGTTTAGGTTCTTCTCGTTCTTTACAAAGAAAAGATAAAAATGGTGAATTCGTTCGAGATGATGACGGTGAAATCATTGTAGATGAAGTCCAAGTTCAAGTCGGTGGCGCAATTACTGAAAATGCAACCGGCAAAGTACTAGCCTTTATTGGTGGTCGAAGTTATGAATACCTAGAATTTAATAATGCATTTAAATCAAGACGAGGTACGGGTTCGGCGATTAAACCAATAATGGTTTACGGACCTGCCCTAGCATCTAACTTAATTACACCTGCTTCAATTATTCCAGACACTGCTGTCAGAATTATTACTGACGACGGAACACCATATACCCCTGGTAACTATGGACGTACAACTGGCGATTGGCGCGATGCGAGACATTGGCTAGCAGTCTCACAAAATATTCCTAACGTCAAAATATTTGATGCTATGCAAAAACAAGGTATCAATTATGAACAATACATTCGTGCAATGGGTATTGGACCAGAAGCTATCACCGATGAACAGTTACGATTCCAATCTACTTCATTAGGACAATCAGGTACTGGACCGACTCCAGTTGAAGTAGCAGGAGCCTATTCGATGATTGGAAATCGTGGAGTCTTTAATGATCAGTATGTAATCGAACGTATTGTGAACAATGCTGGTGAAGTTGTTTACCAACATGAATTAAACCCAACCCGTGTTTGGGGAGAAGATGCTAACTTTTTATTATACGATATGATGAGAGACGTTACACGTATTGGAACTGCACGTGCGGTTCCAGGTTTATTGAATTTTAACGTGGATCTCGCTTCAAAAACAGGTACTACCAATGACTTTGCGGATGTTTGGTACGTAGGGACCACTCCTAAAATAGCCTTAAGTTCTTGGATGGGTTATGATGACCAACGCGCAGTCTTACGTAACGAATTTGGTTACTCACCAAGTCAACGTAACCTTCGCTTATGGGCTCAAATAATGAATGCAATACATCGTGTCAAACCTGAAGTGCTCGGTATTGGTG
>CAMYQS010000172.1 GCA_947296835.1 uncultured Atopostipes sp. | reverse complement strand
GCAATGAGTGGTAAAAAGAACCGCAACGCTGGTAAGAATCGCCCGCAATACTCATCTATTTTTAATTTGGTCATTATATTCTTGGCTATAATGATTTATTTCGAAATAGATTAGGATATTACCTAGTCCAACTTCTCTCTAACAAAAAAGAATCCCCTCATCCGCATTTCTGCTTCAAAGGGGAGTCATTCATTTAATTAATATTATTCTATTCTGTTCTTTCGTCTTTCTTAAACGTAAATGCTAACGCAACTCCACTTCCGATGAAGACTAATCCAATGATTGAAACCATTAGATAGTTTGTTTCTCCTGTAGGAGGTAAATTGTCTTCTTCCTCTTCTTCACTGTCTGTAGCTGCGTCTTCTTCAGTTGAATCATCTGTGTCCGATCCGTCTGATTCGATATCAGCAACAATTGCTTCTAGTGCTTCAATACGCGCAATTAAGTCTGCAATTTCAGCATCGGTTACCGAGTCTGAACCGCTTAATCGTTCATATTCTGCACGGATTGCGTTCAACTCTTCAACTAGTGCCGAGTTGTTTGTGGTGATTTCATCAATTGCTGTTTCTAAATCTTCTAAGCGATTTGCAATTTCATCTAAGCGCTCGTCGCCTGATGTTTCAGACTCAACTGGCTCTTCTGGATCAACTGGTTCTTCAACCGTGTCACCTGCAACTAAGATAACTGTACCGCCATCCGCGTTCCCAGGGATGTCGATCGTTACTGTACCATCTGCTGCGACTACGTAAGTTACGTCATTATATACATCAATAACTTCTGTCCCAGCTACTAAGTCTACTGTAAAGGTTGAATCTACAGCTTTTTCAGTCGTATTTAATCCAACAAAGATTTGCTTATCTTCGTAAGTACGAGTAAATACTGAGTAACCTGACTCGTCATCTCCGGTTATATGTTGACGTGTTCCTTTTGAGAAGACATCGGAGTAGTCTTCACGAATATTTAATAGTTTCTTGTAGTGCGTTAACATATCGTTATCGTCGTTTGCAATACTCCAATCAAGATTGTAACGGTTCTCGTCGTAATATCTACCAACTGATTCATCATTCATTAATCCTGATTGTCCAAGTTCTTCACCATAGTAAATAACTGGTTGTCCTTTAGCTGTAATTTGCAATGCCGCCGCAACTTTAAATAACCCTTCATCGCCTTTCGCACGTGCCACTAAGAATCCATCTTCATCATGACTACTTAAGAATTGACCCAACATAGCAGTATTATCTATCTTACCATTTCGGTCTGACAATTCTTTTTCAACTTGAGAGATATTTCCGTTGATGAATCGTTCTGCTTGTCCTTTAAAGTTAAAGTCTAGAAGAGAATCCATACGACCTGTTCTTAGTTGATCACCTGTACTATTCACACTTGCCCCATACCATTCTCCAATCATCTTGAAGTCCGGTTTTTCTTTTGTAATTTCATTCTTGAATGCATTCCAAGTTGTGTTGTCTACGTGTTTCACTGTATCTACTCGGAAATAATCAATTGTGTTGTTATTTTTTGTCGTAAATTTATCAAGCTCAGTAATCCAATCAACTTGCCATTGAATGATTTGTTTACGAACTATTGGATCTTCTGTTTTAAAATCAGGTAAGCCGTCTAATTCTCCAAGAATATCATCAGTCGCTACTGGGTTTTTACGGATCATACCCTCAAATTGGTCAGCGTTATTCATACCATAGCCAGCATGGTTTAACACCACATCAACCATAATCTTCATACCACGATCATGCGCTTCATCAATCAGTGTAGCAAATGTTTCTTTGTCACCAAGATTCTCATCAATTTTTGTGAAATCCTCTGCCCAATAACCATGGTAACCGTATCGCTTATCACCATTCGCCATGTCCATACCATCGTCAATATTATCAACAATTGGTGTTATCCAGATTGTGTTAATGCCTAGTTCTTCTAGATAGTCTAAGTTATTGATAACACCTTGGAAATCTCCACCATGGTAGCTTTCAGATAGTTCATTTGATGGCATACCTTCTGGTTTTTCGCTATTACTAAATCGATCCGTTAGCATGAAGTAAATTCGTGCTTCATCCCAATCAAAGTCTGCATCGTCTTTAATTTGACGTGACTTCACTTCTACATCGACTGTTGAATTGTGTCGATTACCAAACTCGTCTACTAATACGATATTTAATGTTTTCACACCTGGTTCTATCGTATTTTTAACAGCTATGGTATGTTCCATGAGTTCTGTGTTAATCGCGACACGTTCTGGTCCTCCTATTGGCGTTAAGTCGATATAAGCTGCTCTTAACTCATAGTCATCTGATACTTCTGAATCAATCGTTACCACTGCATTTTCAATGTATGAAATAGCCGTTGGATAAATGGATGTTTCTGCCGTTACGGTTGGTTCTGCAAAGAATAAGCTCGAAGAACCGTCTTCATCTAAGTTGTATGGATCTGCAACTTCTTCTGTTTCACCATCAATCGTAACCAGGTACGTATAGTCATAGTTACCAACTTCGATGTCTTCAATCGTGTAAACATAGTATTCATTTTCTGCGTCATACGTCATATCATAAATTTCTGTATTCGCAGTTGTTTGGAATAAATCAAGCACTCGGCGTGTAAATGTCGCAAACCCACCCGCTTCTGATTCTTCGTCTTCTTTTGTAATGCTTAACTGTACTTTTTCAATTTTATCCATTTCACTTGCTAGGAATAGTTCTGGATCACGGTAGAAGAATGTTGCGTCTCCGTTTTCTAGAACTGGCCCATCGATGGTAGGAACGGTAAAGAAGTCAGCTTCTCCTTCATCGATTGTTACTTTGGCAATCATTTCATCTGGCGCGATTGTAATATAACGGTCTTCGTTAAATGGATCTTCTTCTTCCCAATCACCTTTACGAATTTTGAAGCCAATTTCAGTTGTTAAGTAATCAACTGGAATTCGTGCCACTGCACCCTTGTCTGTGATTTCATCAAAGAGAATCTCGTCGTCTTTAATGCCTGTTCCCCAAACCCATAGATTCCAACCTTCGTAGTCTTTATCCTTACGAACGTATGTCAACTCAATGTAACGTTGGTCTAATAATTCAACGTCATCTAGAGAGTAGTATACTTCTGGGTTTCCTCCGACGATCCAAACTTCAACAGCTTTTTCGCCTGCTGGAACTTTAATCACACGGTCCGCTTCTTGAGCTTCCCACTCGCCTAAACGAGTAATTAGGCTCAGCTCATCCGTCGCAAAGCTCACAGTTGATTGTACATAACCACCTGTTGATTCTTCGCCGAATGCATATGCACTTCCATCTACGTCTGCCGTCCACAACCATAAGCCCCAATCAGCTTGTTGGCCATCTGGACGCATGTAGTTGATGGTGTATTCGTACATTTCGCCAACGATTTGGATGGTGTGTGTGGCTTCATTTCCATCGTATGTTGCTTTTATAGCAATTTTAGTTGCTGGTGAAATATCTTCCGAAATAGTTACCGTGTTGTCATCGATTGTAACGCCATCGATTTCCGCAGTTAATGCAAAATCAGCATCTACTGCTTCTTTCTCACCTTTGTCATTTATATAAGTTGCTTTTACTGTGACAGTTGCGCCTGGTTCAACGTCTGTGTCGCCTTCAATCATTAAACCTGGAAGGATTAATTGGTTATTTCCATCGTTACCAGCGATGACATCATTAGCTGGATCGTTTATCCAGTTGTCACCATTCACAACTAATTTATATTCGTAAACGCCTGGTGTTACGTCAACTGTAACGGTCCATACATCGTCTTCGCCTTTTTCCATTGGGAAGCCTTCAGCACTCCAACCGTTAAAACTACCAGCAACGTTTACAGATTCTGTCGTTGCGTCACCTTCATAGCTAAATGTTACGG
>CAMYQS010000171.1 GCA_947296835.1 uncultured Atopostipes sp. | reverse complement strand
TCATTAATCATTACCGTTGATAACGGGGTGGCAGGTCATGAAGCAATAAAACATGCGACAAGTTTAGGTGCAGACGTTATCGTAACGGATCACCACGAGTTGCCGAGTGTTCTACCAGAAGCTTACGCGATTATTCATCCGAAACATCCAGATGGTGAGTATCCATTTCCAGATTTAGCAGGTGTAGGGGTAGCGTTGAAGGTCGCTCATGCGCTAATTGGTGAGCTGCCAGTTGAGGCTCTAGACTTAGCAGCGATTGGTACAGTAGCCGACTTGGTACCATTACTGGATGAAAACCGAGCGATCGTTTACTTTGGTTTGAAAATGATCGAACACACACAACGAATTGGATTACTTCAATTATTCCACCTATTGGATAAAAAGCCTTCTGACATTACAGAAGAGACGATTGGCTTTCAGATTGCACCGCGATTAAATGCGGTTGGTCGATTAGGTGAAGCAAGTCCATGTGTGGAATTATTAACCACCCATGAACCGGACCGAGCAAAAGAACTGGTTCAGTATGTTGATGAACAGAATACTGAACGCAAACAAATTGTTGAAGATATGACGAATGATGTCGAAGAACAATTGAAACAGACTACAGCGGATGCTGGAGTTGTTGTTTTAGCGGATGAAAATTGGCACCAGGGCGTGTTAGGGATTGTTGCGAGTCGAGTAGTCGAGAAGACGAGTAAACCGACACTGCTGTTCACGATTGACACTGAGACGGGTATCGCAAAAGGTTCAGCCCGAAGTATTGAAGGTTTTGACCTTTATATTGCTTTTGAGCAAATTGCTGAATTGTTTACACAATTTGGTGGACACTCAATGGCGGCAGGGATGAGTGCAGAAGTTGCAAAATTACCTGAAATTCAAACCCAACTTTCTAAGATTTTGAATGAAATGGAAGTCTTTGAATTAACCCAAAAAATTGATGCAACACTCCCATTGTCCTCTATTAATACGGATTCCATTAAAGAGGTCATGAATCTACGACCATTTGGTACTGGAAATGAAAAACCATTGATTGCGAGTGAGCCCGTATCTGTTCTTCAAAAGAGAGGTGTGGGGGTTGACGGTGCACACTTGAAATTATTAGTAGGTCAAGATGCCGAACAACTAGATATTATTTCATTTCAAAATGGTTATATGAATGACTTGTTATTTGAAGAACAACGAGTGTCTGTCGCAGGTTATCTTGAAATAAACGAGTGGAATGGGAACTCGAAACCACAAATGCAGATGATTGATATTGATATTCCCGGGCCGCTTTTAATTGATCAGCGAATCAATCAATTAACGCCAATGCATCTACAAAGGGAACAAACAACCTTTGTATTTTATAATGCAGCGGTTTACAATACAGCATTAGAAAGTATTCCTGAGTCATCTAACGCAGTGTTACTGCAAACACCTGAAGAGGCGACTGTTTTCATTACAGAAAAAGAAATGGTGATTGTTGATTGTCCAACTTCGATTGAAATATTTAACGAGACCATTGTTGGAAATGAAGCATCTCAAATTAGATGTTACTTTTATAAGCAAACTCATTTGTTCTTAACAGGCATTCCAACGCGAGATGATTTTGTTCGTTCGTATAAGTTTTTTGCTAAGCACAAAGATATTGATTTAAAAAAACAAGGAAATATTTTATCGCAACATTTAGAATTAGATAACAATAAAATATTTCTAATAGTTAAAGTGTTTTTGGAGGCAAAGTTTGTTATAATAACTAATGGAGTGTTAAACGTGGTAGAACACCCGGAAAAAACAGATATTCTAAAAACAAAATCTTATCAAGAAGCACAAGAACAATTGAAAGCGGAAGAATTGTTTCTGTACAGTTCATTTAATGAAGTGATACATTCGATCACTTAAATGATGACGAGTGCTTTATTATGAAGGAGAAATAAAATGGATTTAAGTAAATATATAGCTTCGGTACCTGATTATCCTGAAAAAGGTGTAGTATTCAGAGATATTTCACCATTAATGGCTGATGGCGATGCTTACAGATACGCAACACAACAAATCGTAAACTATGCTAAAGATAAAGATGTTGAAATGATTGTAGGGCCAGAAGCACGTGGATTCATCGTAGGTTGTCCTGTTGCATACGAATTAGGGATAGGCTTTGCTCCAGCTCGTAAAAAAGGAAAATTACCTCGTGAAGTAATTGAAGTAAACTACGGTCTAGAGTACGGAGAAGACACACTTCAGTTACACAAAGACTCGATTAAACCTGGTCAAAGAGTCTTGGTCGTAGACGATCTATTAGCAACTGGTGGAACATTAGCTGCTACAATCGAACTAATTGAAGAATTAGGTGGAATCGTTGTTGGTACAGCGTTCATTATCGAATTAGTTGATTTAAAAGGTCGAGACAAAATTGAAGGTTATGATATCTTCACATTATTAGAATACTAAGAATAGGGAACTCGCTATTTAATCAGTCTTTGGACGAATTAAGCAG
Organism: uncultured Atopostipes sp.; assembly: GCA_947296835.1. Classification (GTDB taxonomy): domain Bacteria; phylum Bacillota; class Bacilli; order Lactobacillales; family Carnobacteriaceae_A; genus Atopostipes. The sequence goes on along the minus strand of CAMYQS010000171.1, from coordinate 1,398 downwards.
CGAGTTCTTTTTACTTTCTACTATATATAGTTGGATGATATATTATTGAGAATAATGTAAACAGCTTTGTGCAATCTTCAAAATATCAGAAAATATGAAGATTGGCTAATTAGCCCAAGATATCAGCAGAAATTTAGGTTACTCTATTTCTGACAAACAAAAAGCCCTCAAGGTCGTTTGAATTTAATCAAATGACTACCTTAAGGGCTATAATTTTTATTATTAATATACGTGCGTACGGTATAAGGAAACAACTTTTCCTAATATCGAAACGTTCGGTAGGATAATTGGCTCAAGATGATCGTTTTCGGGTTCTAAACGAATGTGACTCGATTCTTTGTAAAATCTTTTACAGGTTGCTTCGTCTTCATCAGTCATTGCAATAACAATATCACCATTGTCTGCAATATCTTGTCTCTTTACAATAACGTAATCGCCGTCTAATATACCGGCATTAATCATACTATCACCACGGATGGTAAGCATGAATAAATCACCGCGACTTTGACTCAAGTTATCGGGAATAGGGAAGAATTCTGTCGCTTCTTCAACTGCAAGAATTGGTGCACCTGCTGTTACGACACCTAAAACGGGGATGAAATCTTCTGATTCGTTAATCCCTAATTTTAGTAATCCTTCTTCAGTCACTTCAATAGCACGGGGCTTAGCAGGGTCTCTTAAAATAAAACCTTGTTTTTCAAGTCGTGATAAATGACCATGGACGGTTGATGTAGAAGCTAAACCTGTAGCATTACATATTTCACGAACAGTTGGAGGATATCCACGATTAGAAACCTCTTGATGAATAAATTCAAGAATCTCGTGTTGTTTCTCTCCCTTACGTCCTCTTTTTGCCATAATTACACCTCAATTTTTAATTTTTATCTGCTTGTTAATTTAGTTAAGTACATTGTAGCATACGCATTCTGCATAATCAAACACTTGTTCGCGAATGTATGTTTAAGTATGAAAAATCTCAAATATTATGAAAAGACTTTCACAAATTGAGAAATCATGCTATATTTACTATTGCTAGTAGTTATTTTACTAGTAATTTGGTAATATTAATGATGAGAAATAATTTTTGAGGAGTTGTATTATGCTGCCGGATAACTTATTAGACCGAATCAATGAGCTCGCTAGAAAGAAAAAAAGCGAGGGTCTTACTGATAGTGAATTGAAAGAGCAAAAGAAATTACGCGAAGAATATATTAAACTTTTCCGTAATCAGGTGGAGGAGCAATTGGCTACGATCAAAGTAGTCGATGAAGAAGGAACAGATGTTACTCCAGATAAATTAAAAGAATTAAAAGCTAAAAAGAATAAAAAATAATAGTTGAGAGGTTTGATACAATGTTTGATAAAACAGATTTGTTAGCTGTAAACGCTGTCCGTACG
>CAMYQS010000170.1 GCA_947296835.1 uncultured Atopostipes sp. | reverse complement strand
CAGCATAACCGCTGCTAAAATAGCTGTCATCCAGTGATCAATTGACACCCCATCTAGAAAGTTTGCTAAGGCTAGAAACACAACTCCATTTAGTAATACTTTTTGCCACCATTTCATCGTTAAAAATCACTCCAATCATCTTCATCCATTGTATTCGTTTGTGTAGAAGACTCTTGATTTACATGACCTGATTCTTTAAACGCTCGATCCATTCTTTGTCTTCTTGCTTGTTTTTCATTATGCCTTTTATTTTTAGGCGCTTTCGGTACAATAATCATCCCAAGAATATAAAGAGGAACGATAGGTAATAGTGGGATAGTAAAGAATAAAACCGCCACTATAATACGTATAATTGTAGGGTCAACATTTAAATATTCACCAATCCCACCTAGCAATCCAGAAAAAACAACATCTTTTCTTGATCTAGTTAATTTCATTTATCCATTCCTCCTTTCTTCTATTTCTGTTCAAAACTATTCTGCTGGAATAATAATCGCTAACAGAATATAAAGTAATACTGGCGTACCGACACCCATCAGTGACAGAATGACATATCCGACACGCACAAGCGTTGGGTCTAATTGGAAGTAATTTGCAATTCCTCCACATACTCCAGCTAATAGTGCATCAGAGGTTGATCTTGTTAGTTTTTTCATGCTGCATTCTCCTCTTTGATTATTCTGTATCTTTTAATAGAATATTACCCGTTGTCGTTTGTAGGTTCACACGACAAATTTCACCTGTACCAATACGTTGGAAATGATTCGCTTTTCCTTTAATTGATTCTTGTTTCGATGTTGACGCACCGGTTAAGCGACTTTTGATTTTACCAAAAGTTGAGCGCGCATCTAATTCTAATCCTGCTTCTTTTGGTAATGACACTTTCACATCACCATTCACAGAACTACCGGCCACGCGGATTAAATCGTCTCCACTTAATGTCAGGCGGATGTCACCATTTGTTGTCCCAACGTCTGAACTTTGAACATAACCGACTACGCGGATATCGCCGTTCACTGTATTCACCAATAAGTCTCTTAACTGGGCATCTTTCAATGTAATGTCACCGTTTGTGCCTTTTATTTCAACCATTGATGCTTCAAAATTGTTCAGGATAATATCACCGTTTGTTGACTTCACATATAAATCACGAGCGTTTAGATCATGAAACGTTGTGTCTCCATTAAACGTGTTTGTTCGTATATAATCATAATCTCTTTGTGGAAGATATACAATCATATTCGCTGTAATTTTTTTATTCGGTACGTGGAAAGTGAATTTATCTTCGTCGATTTTAATCACGCTCATTGTTTCAAACGCTTCTAGCGGTGACGCGCCATCCATATCGCCACGGATGTCAACTTTGGCTGTTATTTTAATGTTGTCGTTCACGCTTGGTTTGTATTGAATATCACCGTTCGCATTTTTGAAATCTAAAATCGTTGCGGTCGTGTCTTCAAATAACCACTCATGTTTAAAGCTTACCTTTTCACCCGTTGCTCGATTGATATTGATATCGATATCTTTCCAATCAATATTTTCTAGCGCATCTTTCGTTGAACGCATCGTTTGTCTAAAGACGTTACCGATTGTTTTGGATGTTTCTTCAAAAATATCGCCCGCTTTATTGAACGTTTTATTCGCTCCTTCGCGCCACTCTTCTGGAATATCAATGTTTTCAGAAGCACGTTTCGCTTTTGTCGACCATTGTTTCATTTTTAGTGAGTGTAATGCTTTCAGACGTTCGTTCTTAATTTCAGTCTGTTCTGTTACTTCTTCACGTAAAGCAGCCACTTTTTCTTCTAGTGCTTTGATTTCAGTGTCTGTCGCTACATGGTTTTCGTGGTCTCTTAAGTCTTCCATCGCTTGTGTTAAGTCTTTGTTTAATTCTTCAAGCTCTTTTGTAGAGTCCACTTCTTCGATTAATGAAATCAGTTCAATCTGTTTTTGCAGGCTAATGATTTCAGCTTCCAAATCTTTTTTCACTTCAGTGTATGCTTCGCTCATCGAATCTCTGCGTTCATGCAATTCGTCCTCAGCATCCGCTAATTCGACTCTCAAATCCGTCAACTCTTCATTGATTGCATCGATTTCAACAGAATAGCGCGTAATTTCATTCGCAAAATTCTCTAATTCGTCCTCATATTTCTTCATTTTTTCTTTATCTTTAGTGCTTGACTCTTCTTCCGATTCAGGGGCATCTTCGAAGACCGATTCTTCCGTTACAGTTTCTTCGACAGGACAATCAGCTGTAAATTCTCTCTTTTCGGTTTCTTGCGACTCTTTGTTTGCTAAACTCTCAAGTAAATCCAAGCCTTCATCGACGGTAATAACGCCTTCTCTAACTAACTCTAAAATTCTTTCTCTTTCACCCATTATATTTCCTCCTTAGGATTACGCAGGTGTATACTCAACTTTTTGTAGTATTTCATAAGATTCTTTATTTCTACAATACCATTATCTAATGAATCGAACGATTTGTCATAGGTCTACAGTCTGATTTTAAAAAGAAAGTTTTTTAGAAACTTCCATTTGTATAATTGGATGAAATCATGCAGACTAATCTAGAGAAGATTCAAAGACAGGATGTGAACAGATGAAAAAAATAGGCTTACTCATTAACCCGATTGCCGGCATGGGCGGTCGCGTTGGATTAAAAGGAACCGATGGCGCAGATATCATAAAGTTAGCGCAAGAACGAGGTGCAATTCCCGAAAGTTCGCCAAAAGCGATTAAAGCCCTCAAACAATTGTTGCCCTTACGTGACGAGTTGTTGTTCCTCGTAGCTCAAGGATCTATGGGTGAAATGGCAGTGCGGGAAGTTGGATTACGATATGACGTCGTTTATGAAGCAGGTGCTGAAACCCATTCCGTGGATTCTATTCAGTTACTCGATAAATTTCGTGCCATGGATGTCGAGCTGGTGTTGTTTGCCGGTGGGGATGGAACCGCGGGGGACGTTGCGAAAGGAATCGGTTTAAGTATTCCAGTTGTGGGTATTCCAACGGGCGTGAAAATTCACTCACCCGTATTTGCGATTACACCAGAAGCTGCCGGCCAATTAGCTTTGGACTATTTAATGGATTCTGTATTAGGGCTTATTGAAAAAGAAGTTATTGATATAGAAGAAACAGCTTTTCGACGAGACGAAATTGTGACCGAAGTGTTCGGGTATTTGACTGTACCGGATAACGAAGCACAACTCCAAAACTTAAAATCACCATCTCCCCAAGACGAAGCTGATGCCCAAGTATCGGCTGCCCTACAAGTTATCGATGAAATGGAAGACGGTGTGTATTATATAGTAGGTTCTGGTTCAACCACAAGTCGAGTGTTGGAAGAATTACGAATAATCGGCACCCAATTAGGTGTGGATATTATTAAAGATGGTGAGTTGGTAGCGAAAGATGTTTATGAAACAGAGATTATGACTATTATCGGTGATCAGCCCACTAAGTTGATCGTAACCCCAATGGGCGGCCAAGGTTACCTATTTGGACGTGGAAACCAGCAACTCTCTGACAAAGTACTCGCTCGCATTGAGAAAGAAGACATTATCATTGTCTCTACTCACGGTAAAATCAACACACTATACGGACGCCCTCTGTGGGTTTATACCGGCGATGCTGCGATTGACGAAAAACTAAGCGGCTACTATAAGATTGTTCTTGGATACGGAAGATATGCGATATATAAAGTGACAGCGCCATAAATAGTACAAAAGCCCCTATTCACGATATGAGTAGGGGATTTTTTATTGGGTGCCATTTTTAGAAAAATAAAATTAGATCTATGAACAGGGATTAGTTCCAGTATTTCTAAAATAAAAAAGCAATGCTCAGAAATCGAACACTGCTTTTGAATCGTTAATTATCTTGTTCCACCACCGGAACCGCCTCCTGAAGAGCCGCCTCCTCCACCACCAAATGAGCC
>CAMYQS010000169.1 GCA_947296835.1 uncultured Atopostipes sp. | reverse complement strand
CAAATGTTTTTATTCCCATCGCGGAAAAACGCGGTCATATGGTTGAACTTGGTTTATTTATTTTAGAAGAAAGTATCAGAACAGCAAGCGAGTGGCGTAATAAAGGCTACGATTTTGGGACCATATCGATCAATATTTCACCAAAGGAGTTAACAAAGGGTGATTATGTTGAAACGGTTCTCGGGTTGTGCGAGAAATACGACTTACCTAAATCACTGTTAAAGCTTGAGATTACGGAAGGTGTGTATCTCGAATCGATGCGACATGGTTTAGCAACAGTCAAACAACTAGCTGAAGCGGGTTTCAATATTTCAGTAGACGACTTTGGGGCAGGGTATTCAAACTTAGCGTTTCTTTCAAAAGCAAAAATTGATACGCTTAAAATCGACAAAAGTTTAATTGACGCGATTCATGATGAAACAGGTAGAATTGTAGTGAATACGATTGTTGACCTTGGACAAAATTTAAACTATAAAGTCCTCGCAGAAGGTGTCGAAACAGAAGAACAAGTACATATTTTATCTGAAATGGGCTGCCACTTAATTCAAGGTTATTATTTCAGTAAGCCCCGAAGCCGTGATGAAATGGAAGCCGTATTTCAAAACGATTATCAATTTTAAAAACGAAGACTAGTGTGCCACGATGCGGCTGCTAGTCTTTTTATGTGCAAAGCATTATAGATTTCAAATATTACAAAGGTATCTCTTATGTAATGAAGACATTGACAAAGCGTGTCAATTCAACAACAAAGATCCCTATTGTTTGAAACTGAAAAACCATTCGTTTATACTACTTTAGCGCTAAAACAGCGTTGAAGGAGAATTTGAATAAAAATGATGAATAACATCTTCGTAAATTTGTTTACGATACTGACCATAATGATGCCGATAAGTATGCAGACATTAGTAGCGTCAAATACAAATGCAAATGACACTGAAGAAAACGCGGAAGCCACTCTAGAAGAATCGGAACACGAATTATTAACTCTAAATACAATTATGCAAGAAATCCTAATCCAATTTTCAGAAGATGAAATAGAAGAGGAAGAAGCACAACATTCAGTCACAACTTTGGAAACAACTCGAGAGGCTGTTGCGGATGAAGAACCGGAACTATCGCCTGAAGAGAAAAACGCACTCGCATTTGCTGAGTGGAAATCAGATCTTCCAGCTTATGACACAGAAACAGAGCAAACAGACTTTATCGAAAAAGTTGCCCCTGCAGCGGTATTAATCGCAAACGCACAAGGCATCTATCCATCGGTCATGATCGCTCAGGCCGGACTAGAATCCAGTTGGGGTCGCTCAGGATTAGCCGAATTATACAACAACTTAATGGGTACAAAAGGAAATGTGGAAGGACGAAGCGCCACAGTCCGCACACGCGAAGTTCAAAATGGACAAAGTGTTTATATTAACGCAGGCTTTACAATCTATGATTCTTGGGATCACTCGTTGTTACACTACGGCTCGCTGATGAAAAACGGACTGAGCTGGGATTCCGACTATTATAGCGGAACATGGATTGAAAATACGGAAAGCTATCAAGACGCAACAGCTTGGCTACAAGGCCGCTATGCAAGTGACCCGTCATATGCTTCGAAGCTGAACCAGACAATCGAAAGTTTCAACCTCGACCAATACGATGACATCGATCCATATGATAGTGAACTTGAATCTGCCCTCGAAAAACTATATGCTTTAAATAATGAATAAAAAAAACGAAGCGCCCATCTGGGTGCTTCGTTTTTGCCTTTATTGAAATGAAAACCCTAGAGGGTGCTGGATTTCAATATAAAGGACGACCCGGACCTTCTATTCCAATGAACCGAGAAGGACTTTACACATTAGTGAGCGTCGTAGATGGAAAAGGTGCAATAAAAGTAGCAGACAAAGAATACCCATTAGAAAAAGGGGATCATTTTTTACTCCCTCACAAAATAGACAAGTGGGAATTAACAGGCGACTTACACATTATCGCATCACATCCATAAAATAATAGATAGAACCTCCTATTCGATGTAGAATCTGAGGTTCTTTTTTATGAAATGAAAACCCAAGAGAGTGCTGAATATCCATCTTCTGAGTTCAAAATCAAAAAGCGGTACTATGAGAATTAAACCAGCGACTTCGAAACTAGAATACGAAGTCAGTGGCACACTCCAGCAACCGCAAAACACCAGAATCCCATCTGATAACTCTTTCCGAACTCATTTCACAAAAAGAGTGGCGATAAAAATCGCTTGCTTTTACCTAGAAAACAGCGGCTAACGCAACACCTGTCGAGATCGTCCATCACTTAGCGAGATTCCTTTACTTTACCCCCTCAGTATTGATAAAATAAGGAGAGAAAACTAGAAGAGGTGCACGTGTGAGAATATTATTCATTGGTGATGTAACCGGAAAAGTCGGACAAAAAATGGTACACGATTATCTGCCGCGTTTACGCCAAAGATATAGACCGCAAGCGGTGATTTTAAACGGCGAAAATGCTGCGGATGGTAGAGGAATAACAGAGAAAATATATAAAGGGTTTCTAGCTGCAGGGGTCGATTTAATAACGATGGGAAACCATACATGGGGAAATTATGATATTTATAATTTCATCGATGATGCAAAGCATTTAATTCGTCCGGCAAACTATGAGCGCAACGAGAGAGTGCCTGGTCAAGGCATGCAAATTATCCGAATTAATAACCAGAAATTAGCGGTGATTAATTTATTTGGGCGTGTTCATATGGGAAGTTTTGATGATCCTTTCCGCGTTGGGGACGAGCTAATCGCAGAAGCGAAAAAAGAAACGGATCATATTTTGATTGATTTTCATGCGGAAGTTACGAGTGAAAAAATGGCTGCGGGCTGGTATTTTGATGGACGAGCTTCGGCTGTTGTGGGCACGCATACCCATGTTCAAACGAATGATGCGCGAATTTTAGAAAAAGGAACGGCATTTCAGACAGATGTTGGGATGACGGGTTTTTATAATGGCATTCTAGGCATGCAAAAAGAATCGATTATTGAAAACTTCACCACACAGATGCCGACGCGTTTTACGACGCCAGATACAGGCGAAGGTCAGCTAAACGCTGTGTTGATTGAAACGGATGACCATACAGGACGCGCTAAAAATATTCAGACGATTCGAATAGATGGCGATACGTTCTTTATGGACTAATTAAAATGATGAGAATTTAGAGGAGTGGAAGTTTTGCCGCAAGACACAGAACACACACCAATGATGAAACAATATTTTTCAATGAAAAAAGATTACCCTAACGAATTTTTATTTTTCCGCTTGGGCGATTTTTACGAATTATTTTACGATGATGCGGTCAGAGCATCACAAATATTAGAACTGACTTTAACGAGTCGTAATAAAAATGCAGCAGACCCCATTCCAATGTGTGGGGTCCCTTATCATTCTGCGCAAGGTTACATCGATTCGCTGATTCAAAAAGGCTACAAAGTCGCTATTGCGGAACAGGTAGAGGATCCAAAAGAAGCGAAGGGCATGGTGAAACGTGAAGTTGTCCAAGTAGTGACGCCAGGAACGGTGATGCAAGGGGATGCTGTGAATGAAAATGAAAACAACTTCCTTGCAGCGATTTTAGAAGACAAAGGGAACTACTCACTAGCGTATGTGGATTTAACGACAGGTGAACTCCGTGCGACAACGCTGGCTTCAAAGATGGAAGTTTACAGTGAGGTAGCGGGGCTGGAAGTTAAGGAAATCCTATTTTACGAAAGTGAAAGTGTGGATTTACAAGCGGAGCTGGAGAAACGTTTAGGAACGGTCTTCTCCTATTTAAATAGAGAAGCGAAAGGGATGGATGCTGAAACATTTGAACTCGTCACGGAAAAGATTTCCGACGATAAACTGATGCCCGTCTTGACGCTTTTATTAAATTACTTAGCGAAAACACAAATGCGCAGCCTCGACCAC
>CAMYQS010000168.1 GCA_947296835.1 uncultured Atopostipes sp. | reverse complement strand
GATGAAGAGGGTGCAACTTATTTCTTTGCACCAGATGATGAAATTCCAGCTGAAATTACAGAAGAGTTCCCCGGGATTCAATCGAACTATGCTGAAGCTGTTGAAGCAGCGAAAGACATTGGGACGGATATGGAAGTTGTTCCAGTCAAAACGTTTGAAGATGCATTAGATTTTTTAAATAGTTTAGAAGTTGAGACGTCGGCTGCTGCATTTAGCCATACGATTTTTAATATGATTCCTCAAGAATTAATTGCATAGAGCTAAAATATTGGAAGATGTAGAGTGAAATCTATGTCTTCTTTTTTTATATTCTTATGCAGAAAGTTGTGAAAACCTATGAAAACTTGTACCTAAAGCCTTTTTAGGGTACTATAGAGGTTGTTGCTAATTGGAGGTGATACTATGTCGAATAAAGTAATGTTAGTTTTGATTTTGGAAAAAGAAGAGTACTTGAATGAGTTGTTATTAGAATTGCAAGATGAAGGTATTCATTCAGCTACAGTAATTAATTCATCAGGAATGATGGGTGAATTATCTGCATTAGGAGAAGAACAATTGATTTCTACTTTACGTCCTTTATTTACTCCTGCTCATACCGAGAATAAAACAATTTTCATGATTTTAAATGAAGATAAAGTAGAAAAAGCACGCAAAACGATTAGGAATGTTTTAGGTGACTTGTTTGAACCAGAAACGGGGATTTTATTTGGTATTCCTCTTCTATTTACAGAAGGAATACGGGATTATGATTAAAAATATAAAGAATTGAAGGTAGATATTGTGGATTTAGATGCTTTGTTAAGTATCGCGATCGTTTTATTTAGTGGATTATTTTTTGGTAAGTTAGTTACTTATATTAAACTGCCGAATGTTACAGGTTATTTAATTGGTGGTTTAATTATAGGACCCTCTGTATTAAATATACTTTCGACTGAAAGTATTGCTTCCCTGGGCCTCATTTCACAAATTGCTTTAGGTTTTATTGCTTTTACAATTGGATTATCATTTAAGTTTAATTATTTCAAAAGAATGGGCTGGACGCCTGTTGTCATCGCATTGTTTGAGGCAACATTAGCCGTCCTCTTTGTACAAATTGCTTTATTGCTTGCTGGGTTTGACTTGTCGATGGCGATTGTTTTAGGTGCTATAGCAGCAGCTACAGCACCCGCAGCAACAGTCATGGTCATTAAGCAGTATAAAGCTAAAGGGCCAGTAACAGACACATTATTAAGTGTCGTGGCTATTGATGATGCAATCGCATTAATTTTATTCGGATTTGCGGCAGCAGTTGCGCAGACGCTATTAGGTACGAATGTTTCAACGAATTTATTACGAACTATCTTAAATCCAATTTGGGAAATTATTTTAGCATTACTGATCGGTGCAGTTATTGGATTATTCTTTAAATATATCTTGAAAATTTTCGCTACCCGAGCAGGGCGTTTGTCCGTTCTAATTGGTGGCGTGTTTTTAATTACAGGAGTGGCTACTCAGTTGGGCGTTTCTGAATTATTAGCAAACATGGCAGGTGGACTGGTCTTAACGAATATTTCACTCGATGCACAGCGAATGGATGATATGACAGATTTTATTACACCTCCGATTTATATGATGTTCTTCGTTATTTCCGGAGCTCGTTTACAATTAAGTATTGTACCTACAATTGGTATAGTAGGTATTATCTATATTCTGTTTCGAGTGGTCGGAAAACTTACAGGAGCCTATATTGGTGCAAGAGTAATGAATGCTTCGAAAGATGTTCAAAAATATTTAGGTCCAATGCTTATACCGCAAGCTGGAGTGGCAATTGGTTTAACAACTATTGCAGAACGTTTAGTTCCAGAGCATGCTGCGGAGATTACGGCAGTTGTACTAGTTGGAACGCTTGTGTATGAGTTAGTTGGTCCCATTATCACGAAGATTTCCTTAGAAAAAGCAGGAGAAACAAACGTTTAACAGTGATATAAAAAAACAATTATTAATTATTCAAAATAGCTTCAGCATTTAGAGATGCTGTCGATTAAAAATAAATGAGAAGATAAAGTCCATATAATTGTGTAAAAGATAAAAGGCCATGTAAGAGCCCTTTTACGGTACAATGTTTTTAACCACTAAAAACATACCTAGGAGGACTTTACATGACCCAAGTACATTTTACACTGAATAGTGATGAGGTTCAAAGTATTATTGAACACTCGGTAAAAGATGATGTGTCTAAAAATATTTTGACGACTGTTTTCAATCAATTGATGGAGAACCAACGAACGGAATATATTCAAGCCGAGGACTATGAACGATCCGAAAGTCGCCAGAGTCAACGAAATGGCTACTACGAGCGTGATTTTACGACTCGAGTAGGTACACTTGAATTAAGAGTACCTAGAACACGTGATGGCGAATTTTCACCAACGGTGTTTGAGCGGTATCAGCGAAATGAAAAGTCGCTGCTCGCTTCAATGCTTGAGATGTATGTATCTGGCGTCTCAACACGTAAAGTCTCAAAAATTGTTGAAGAACTGTGTGGTAAATCAGTTTCTAAGTCCTTTGTTTCTAGTCTGACTGAACAGTTAGACCCAATGGTCAATGAGTGGCAGAACCGCTCGCTTTCGGATACAAACTATCCTTACTTGATGACAGATGTTCTCTACATAAAGATTAGAGAAGATAACCGGGTCCTTTCTAAAAGCTGCCATATTGCGATCGGAATTACAGAAGATGGGGATCGAGAAATCATTGGCTTTATGATTCAAAACGAAGAGAGTGATGATACTTGGTCCATCTTCTTTGAGTACTTAAAAGAACGAGGTTTAAAGGGAACAGAACTCGTAATTTCTGATGCCCATAAAGGCTTAGTGTCTGCGATTCGTAAATCCTTTACCAACGCAAGTTGGCAGAGATGTCAAGTTCACTTCTTAAGAAATATTTTTACAACGATTCCTAAGAAGAACTCTAAACCGTTTAGAGAAGCTGTAAAAGGAATCTTTAAGTTTACAGATATCAATTTAGCACGAGAGGCCAAAAATCGCCTCGTAGATGAATACATCGATCAAACAAAATATACAAAAGCTTGCGAGACCTTAGATAATGGCTTCGAAGATGCCTTTCAATACACGGTTTTGGGTAACTCTCACAACCGACTGAAAAGCACCAACCTTCTTGAACGTCTGAACCAAGAAGTACGCAGAAGAGAAAAAATCATTCGAATCTTTCCTAACCATGCTTCAGCCAATCGATTAATTGGAGCAGTCCTTATGGACTTGCATGATGAATGGCTGAGTTCGACAAGAAAGTATATTAAGTTTGGCAAGTAAGAAACAGTGAGAACATTGTATAGTATTTTACACAGGATTATGGACTTGACTAATGAGAACCTCTCATAATTTAGTTGTATATTTCATTGAAACAGGATAAAATAAAATTAAATTATTTTTGAGGGGGATAGGAATGATGGAAAACTTATTACGAAATCGTATACTTTCTAAAAATTAATTCCTATCGATCACAAAACTTTTTGCATGTTTTAATTCAAAATTTAAAACAGAGCCCAACTTGTTTAATGACTGGTTGGGCTCTGTTTTTGTCAAATTAAAGAAAAGAGAGGAATAACCACATGTTTTCAGTCTTATTCAAATTGAAAGATTTCTTTTCCGAATACAAAAAGGATTACGTGATTTCATTTCTATCGATGATTTTTAGTAATTTATTTCGAGTATTCATCCCATACATCATTGGTCAAACCATTGATTATATTGTGAAAAACGAGTTAACAACTGAGCTGTTGACGCGCATTATTGTTGTGTTTGTCGTTAGTTTAGTCGCATCATATGCCCTAGAATTACTATGGTCTTATTTATTATTTACTGGTTCAGCTAGATTACAAAGGAATGTCCGAACTGGTTTAATGAATCATTTCTTAAATATGCGTTCGGTGTTTTATGAAAAATTCAGAGTTGGAGATTTAAT
>CAMYQS010000167.1 GCA_947296835.1 uncultured Atopostipes sp. | reverse complement strand
AATATTATTTAATTTACTGCCGTAATTTGGATCTGTAGCATAACGATTTTCTAACCACGCCGTTGCATCAGTATAGTGATTCGTATTTTCTTTCCAAGTTCCACGATAATAATCTGAACTCCAAGAATTACCTGCACGTAACACTCGAGCATTATTTAATAATGAAGCATAGTAACTTGGATAACTACGGAACCGTTCTTGTGCAACGGCCCATTGATCATTTAGAAATTCTTTAGTCGATACCGTAATCGATTCTCCTAGGTAACTCCCTTTTATTCCAAACAAATTATGGTACGGAGGTGCTGATAATGCACTTTGTCCATAGTTTGATTCTAATATGGCTTGAGCCACCATCACTGAAGCGTATAAACCATTGTCTTTTGCAATCTGTCTAGCAGTGGTTCCAATATCTTCAATAAATTGTGCATTAACTTTAAAATAATCCCCATTTACCGATTCACCTATAACAATGCTACTGCCCTCTTGAATCTTATCTGTAGAAGACATACGGTTTAAATTAGCTAGTTCATCAATACTTTTTCCAAACGTTTTTGAAATACCAAATAGATTGTCACCGGCTCTAACTTGGTATGATTCCATTTCCGCCTGAACAGACTTTGGAGGTGCGATTGCAGAAAGTGCACTCAATCCTATCGTAAAATAAACGCATTTTTCTATGTACTTTTTTAACTGTTGAATTCTCCTCATTTACATCCCACCTTCATAATACAAATACAATATTTCGCTTATTATACTTGTCGTGGAACTGAAAATAGAAGTCTTACGCTCTCATTCTTTGAATCGTTATCGAACTACAATATACCTGCATAATCTTAATCAAACTGTAACAATGATTACAGCAACTATAGTGACATCCCAAATAGAATAAAGAAAACAATAGCGATAATAATAAACACTAATACTCTAATCCACTCATCTTTTGATGGCTGTCGTTTAAATAATGCCATTATTCCTGAAACGGTAAAAATAAGAACGCCGATAAACGCAATTAAGAAAATGAATAAATATATATCCGTCAAGGTCAACACTTCCTTTTAATAAAGTAAAAAGCAGTCAAACACTTAAATAGGTTTGACTACTTAATAATCCTAACATTAAAATTTACGAAATTCATTAATATCATGAAACAATATTTTAAATCCACGAGTAATATTATCAAACATTCCGACTTTATATAGGTTCATTAATATTAATCCCGCTGGAATCGATAAAATTAACCCAACCAAGCCAGCAAGGTGATAGCCTGTATACATAAAAACTAATGTGGTTAATGGATTCAATCCAACACTGTCTCCTACTAATTTCGGTTGAATAATGTTTTTAATTAACTGACAAATCACATACAGTGCGATAATAACGGTCGCATCAAAATAATTTCCTAAAATAAGCTCAACCAATGCCCACGGCCATAGAACAAAGCCTGTACCAAAGATTGGTAAGATGTCGATAAAACCTGTAAGTAACGCTATCAAGAATGCAAAGTGTGTACCGATAATCTTAAGTCCAATGTACAGGATGATGACGACAACAGCCATAATCTTAAATTGCGCTTTTACATACCCAGACAGTGCATAGTTAAATTGATTCTTAATCAGTTCAAATTTTTCTAAAATACTATCCGGTGTTTTTCCTCTTATTTTACCAAGGATTTTTTCGCGATCTTTTATAAAGAAATAAGCGGTAATAAACATCGTTATGATAAACAAGAGATAATCACCCAAGTTACGCGTAAAACCAAGTGTTGCTTCGGGTAAGCGAGCATTTGCAATAAAAGCGTTCAAGCTTGCTCTTAGGCTTTCTCCAAACTGATAAAGAGGATCTTGTATCACTGGTGGTAAGCCACTGAGTATTTCTGTTAAGTTCGCATCAACTTGGTCAAAGGTATCGGAGACCAAAGCGACAATATTTGGAAAATCATTCACTAGCATACTAACTTGTACGAATATAAAACGTCCTAGTAAATACAAGAGTAAAGCAATTATTCCAATAACTAGAAAGATTATGAGCACGGAACTATAATTCCGCACAATTTTCAAACGTTCTTCCAGGAACTGAACCAATGGATTCGCAATCCAAGCAATTACCCAAGCGAGGATAAACGGTAAAAAGAAACGCAGTAATTCAGGAGCTAATAAAAAAACAAACAAGATAACAAGTACATAAATAAGGATGTTTATAAAAATTTTTAAATAGATATTTTCATTTTTTCTTTCCATAAGTTTCCTCGATTCTTTTAAGATTCTCTTTCATATATTATAGCATAATTTATTTATACCGATAAACATTACCTTTCGAATCCCATATCGAATACTCATTTTACAACTACGATCCTCTTGTCCGATTTGATTGGCCGTTGCGACTATTTACCTTGAGGATATAGACATAACCAATAAAATAACCACTGAAAAAAGGTCAAGAATCAACATCCGATCAATTAGTATTTAGATTCTTACGTTTATATTTTAAAATATCATCTATACAAGAATATATTAATAACAAAAAAACAAGCAGATACTTAGCCTCATCAGCTAGTCATCTGCCTGTTCTGTTTGTCTTTATTCTACTTGTTCAAATTGGCTATTGTATAAGTCTTCATATAATCCATTTTGACTAATTAGTTCATCATGTGTACCACTTTCGACAATGTCCCCTTCTTCCATAACCAATATTAAATCAGCATTTCGGATGGTAGACAGACGGTGGGCAATCACAAAGGTTGTACTACCTTCCATTAACAGATCCATTGCTTCTTGAATCTTCAACTCTGTTCTAGTATCCACTGAACTCGTTGCTTCATCTAATATTAGCATTGGTTTATCTGCAATAATTGCACGAGCAATCGTCAATTGTTGCTTTTGTCCTTGTGATAAGGATACTTTTTCATCTAAGTAAGTATCATAACCATCTGGTAATGTTTGAATGTAGTGATCTATTCCAACCGCTTGTGTAGCGCGAACCAAGTCTTCTTCTGTAACTCCATCTGTATTGTAGACTAAGTTCTCACGAATTGTTCCTTCAAACACCCACGTATCTTGAAGAACCATACAGAATTGATCTCTTAAATTATCTTTCGGTAAGTCGTGAATGGATACGCCATCGATTGTAATTTCACCCGCGTCTATTTCATAAAAACGCATCAGTAAGTTCACAATCGTTGTTTTACCTGCACCTGTATGCCCAACAATCGCAATTTTTTGACCTGGTTTTGCTTTCGCTGAGAAATTTTTAATAACAGGTTCGATTGAATCTTCGTAACTAAAAACGACATTTTTAAATTCTACTTCACCTTTAGTATGTGCAATGGTGTCCACTTTATCTGATTCATCTAGCATCTCTTCAGCTTCTAACATTTCAAAAACACGTTCTCCTGCTGCTGCCGCTGATTGTAAAGCTTGAAAGGCCTGTGCAATTTGAGAGAGTGGCTGTGTAAAGTAACGTACGTATAAAATAAAGGCCACAATAACACCAAATGCAATCGAACCATTCATAACTAATACCGCTCCGACCACACACACTACTACATAACTTAAGTTTCCTATGAACGTCATAATCGGCATCATTAAACTTGACAAGGCTTGTGCCTTAAACCCAGTAGTACGTAATTCTTCGTTCATACTTGTGAAATCAACACGAACCTTACGTTCAGCGTTATATGATTTTACGATAGTATGACCTGAGTAAGTTTCTTCTATTAAACCATTGATCGCACCTAAATGATTTTGTTGTGCGACAAAGTATTTTTGAGAACGCCCCATAATAAGTCCCATTAATAACATACCCAATGCAGTTGCGGTTACGGCAGTTAAAGTTAGCGTTACGTTTGTAATCAGCATCATAACCAATGAACCGATTAACATTGTTCCAGAAGAAATTAAGTTCTGTACACTCATATTTAACGCTCGTCCAATCGTGTCCACATCGTTGGTTACACGTGATAAGGTAACTCCGACAGTCGTATTACTGAAAAACGACATAGG
>CAMYQS010000166.1 GCA_947296835.1 uncultured Atopostipes sp. | reverse complement strand
CGTTAAATACTGCTTCATCAAAAGAAGCTACGCCATAACGGTCAAGCGTAATCCTAATATCCTCAATATTTTTGAAAGTCCCACTAAAGTCCCCTTCTAGGTTACGGGTCAATAGTGAACGCATACCTGATTGTAGACGCATTATTGTACCATCGCCGGTTAGGGTTCCAGTCTTGTTATCTTCAGCTGATGGGTCACCAACGTCTAACTGCTTTGACAGGAAGTCCATTACAGAGTTATATTGTTCAACAAATTCTTTCACAGCTGAGGTTGTTTTTTCATTATCCGAGGCTACTGTAATAACTTCAGTTTCGCCTTCTTTATGTACATTTGATAATTTAAAAGTTAAACCTTCTACTACGTCTTCTATGCTATTTGTATTTTTTTCAATCTGAATTCCATCAATTGTAAATATAGCAGGCTCACCAGAAACTGATTCCACACCATCAAATCCTAGTGTGTTATCAACAATAGAACCTTCTTCATTCGTTAAAGAAGTAGTCGTTGTGATCGTACTTGCTCCCATATTAATATCCGTTAGCACTAGACGGCTATCGATAATAGATGCACGAATGCCCGATTCTTTCGTTGTTTCATTAATCTTATTTGTAATATCCCGTAAACTATCTTCAGCATCTATCTTGAATTTGTTTTCTACTGGAGTTGTTTCGATACCTTCGGGCGTAACTGTAATTGAAAATTCTCCAGATAAACCTAATTTATCATAAATTGATTCGATACCCTCGATTGAATCACCTGTTAAACGAGTTGATTTTGCTAACTGCGATACATGAACACGATACTCTCCTACAGCAGCACTTTCACCTGCTGAGACTGTTAAAGAAGAACTTTCTTTAACGTTCGAAGTAACTGTACGAGTTTCAAACGTTTCCTTCTTTGTTAATGCTTCTAGCTTTTTGTGTAATGCATCTAAACGTGAATTAACATCTTTCCAAGCGTTTTGTTCACTTTCAATCTTTGTTTTTTGATTTGTAAATTTAACACCTTTGGCTTTTTCCGCTTCAATCAATGAATCGATTACGGACATATCTATACCTGAATAAGAACCCATAAGATTTATACTACTCATATTTATTATTCACTCCTATCAACAATTAATCCTGCCCAATCCCAAATACCAGCAACAATATCCAACATTTTTTCAGGCGGTATTTCTCGAACAACTCGGTCCGTTCCAGTCTCTATTAACTGTATGACTGGTCTTCCGGTACCTTCATGAACTTTAAAACTCAGTTGTGTATTCACCACTTCTAATCCTTTAGAAGCTTCTTCTACAATTTCACTAAAATCTAATTTCTTAAATATTTCACTATCTAATAATGAATCATGTTGATCAGTAGTTTTATTAGATTGAGTGGATTGTAGAGTGACTTTCGGTGTTTGTACGATTCTGTCAATTTGACGAATCGCTTCAATATTATTTATATTTGACTGATACATGGTAACTCCCCCAGGCAATAATTGCAATATCATATTTTAAATTAATAACCATCTCGAATTAATACTCTTACAACTATTATCGGAAGAAACCCATAAATATTAAGACAAAATAAAAAAGAGATTGATCAAATGACCAATCTCTTTTAAATAAGCTAAGATTATTGTAATAACTGTAAAACACCTTGTGGCATTTGGTTAGCTTGTGCAAGCATTGCTGTAGCTGCCTGTGATAGAATGTTTGATTTCGTGAATTCCATCATTTCTTCAGCCATATCAACGTCACGAATACGTGAGTTAGCTTCAGATAAGTTTTCTTTAGTTGTAGTCAAGTTATTGATTGTGTGGTCTAGACGGTTTTGCTGTGCACCAAAAGTAGCGCGTGCATTTGATACAGTATTAATTGCTGTATCTAATATTTCTAAGTTAGCAGTAATATCTGTTCCCGTTACTTCGGTTTCACCTTCAGCCACTGCAGCTAATTCATCAAGTCCTAATCCATCAGAACTAACATTAACAGTTAAAATTTCTAATGCTTTATCATCTTTATTAGCTCCAATTTGAATATTAATCCCACTACCTGCAGTAGCATCTGCATCCAATAAAGCCTTACCGTTAAATTTAGTATCAGAAGATATTCTATCTAATTCAGTAGTTAATTCTGTTAATTCTAATTGGATAGCTGCTTTGTCTTCTTTAGAGTTTGTGTCGTTTGATGCTTGGACTGTCAAGTCACGCATACGGTTTAAGATTGAGTGTGTTTCGTTTAAAGCACCCTCTGCAGTTTGGATTAAAGAAATTCCATCTTGTGCATTACGAGTTGCTTGTGTTAATCCTGAAATTTGGTTTTTCATTTTTTCAGAGATTGAAAGACCTGCTGCGTCGTCTCCAGCTTTGTTGATTCGTAGACCTGAAGATAGTTTTGCTAATGATCCAGATTTAGCCGAGTTAGCTGCTCCTAAACGTGAATAAGTATTCATTGCTGACATATTTGTGTTAATTCTCATTGTTTTGTTTCCTCCTAAGTTTTGTTTGTTTATTTTACCTTATACTTTATATTCGGAAGTTAATTCAGTAAGTTAAGTATTATTTAAACTTTTTTTAATTAATTTTCTAAATATAATGTACCAAGGACTTCGTTGCCCTCTATCCATTACATCGGATTATTTCCAACACAATTAAGGACTTTATGTATAAAAATAAAAGAACCACCAAATAATTGGTAGCCCTTCTCATTTATTATAAGTAATTCATTATATTTGTTTGTAAGATTCTAGTCCCCATTTGTAATGATGCTTCATAAGCAATCATTTCCATTGAGTATTCCATATACTTTTCAGCTAAATCGATATCTTCTTTATTAGAAAGCATACTCTTTAGATTTAAGTTTTCTGTTTCATTACGCTCTTTAGCTGCTTCTAATCGATTGAATACAGCTCCTACTTCAGCACGTTTATCTACCATATTATTAAACGCAGCATCCGCTCTACCGAATAAATCTCCACCGAGTGCATCATAATCACCACTATCTAAAGCAGTAAATACTTCAGAAAAGAAATCATTTAATTGATTGCCATCAACATCTACCAACTTTCCACCATCTGTTAGTAAGTCAACTGTGACTCCTGGTGAGACTTCACGCGGTAAATTCTGATCACTGTTTATATATGCAGCGATTGTCATGTTACCATTACCATCTTCAATAACTTCAAATGGTTTTTCAGTTGTATCACGACCACCAAATACATAACGACCACCGAAATTTGTGTTTAGGGCATCTACTAGAGCTCCTAATTCACCTTCTATGTTATGTTTTATAGCTTTGTGTTCTTCTTCAGACATTGTACCGTTCGCTGCTGATTGGATTAAGTTTTGAATTCGGCTTAATGAATTCGATGCTTGTCCTAAGGCAGCATCTTGTACGTTCGTCCAATCAATTGCATCTTCGATTGTCGTTAAATAGTTATCGTTTTGGACAATACTATTATTTAAGTCCATAATTTTTGATACTGTCAATGGATCATCTGAAGGTTTGTTAACTTCTTTTAGAGATGATAATTGATGTTGGTATTTTTGAACTTTTGATGTTTGTCGGTTTAAGTTACGTAAGTACGTTTGCGACATTAATGAACTTGTTACGCGCATCTATTACACTCCTGTTCGGTTGATTAGTGTGTCTAGCATTTCAGCTATTGTACTGATCACACGTGAATTCGCTTGGAAAGCACTTTGGTACTGGATCATGTTGACAACTTCTTCGTTTAGGTCTACTCCTGAAATCGAAGCCTGTCTTTGTTCGAGTAAAGCAGTTAGATCTGTTTGGTTTGCAACCATGTTGTCTGCTTGTTGTTTTGTAATTCCCATGTCCGTTACAATATCGTTATAACGGTTAAATAATGTAGATCCTGATGGGGCATTATCAAATGACATTGACTCTTCTTTGTAATCCGAGATTTCAAAATCATCTTTTAAAGTTGTATTTTGTAAATCGGCAATTGCTTTTGCTCTTGATCCGTCTCCAGCTACTGAGTTGTCTAATGC
>CAMYQS010000165.1 GCA_947296835.1 uncultured Atopostipes sp. | reverse complement strand
TCACCGGCACAGTTAAAAGGGAATCAAATCTTTTCAGTACGCAATACCGACGGAGCTTTTATCATCTATGACACGATGGTAGGGGAGTCAGCGGATGGTAAGCCAAAGTATCTCTATGAATTAATTTTACAGTATCAAGAAAATTCAACATATGAGTTGAACCTCGTTGGGTTTGAAGAAATTGAGTTCTTCATTCATGAAATGAGTGCAAATCAAGAAGGGTTTCAAAGTGAAAACTTTCTGCTTGACGAGTAAAAGATACAACATAATTCATCATAGAGCAAACAACTCTTTTAACTTTCAATCAATTATGGTAAAATAAGTATCATAAACGACCAATTGACGATGAGGTGAACAATAGTGAGAACATTAACTCAAAGAGAAATTGTTGATAAAGATTTTAATAATAAACTTCGTGGTTATGATCCGGTAGAAGTAGATGAATTTCTAGACTTAATTATTCAGGATTATAAGTCTTTCCAAGATGAAATTGATGAATTAAAAGCAGATAATGACCGCTTAATTAACGAATTAGATGAAACATCTAAACAATCAGACTTCCGTGCACAAAGTCAAAATGCTAGCCAATCAACGGTGACGAATTTTGACATTTTAAAACGACTATCTAATTTAGAACGCCAAGTATTTGGCTCTAAACTAGATGAAGCTGGAAGCGAACAAGAAGAGTATTAAAAAAATAAAAACAGTGTAATTTATGGATAATTGCGCATCCATTTTAATGGGTGTGAGGTAAAGTCCATGCTCACACAGGCTGAGATGCCTGTAGTGTTCGTGCATACTGAAAAAATAAGGTATGGTCCTTTTATAAGGAACGGCAGTTAAACGAGCTAAGGCTTAGGCTATGCTCCAGTAGACTTGAAAGTGCCACAGTGACGAAGCAACGGTGGAAACAACGTTGGTGGAACGGGTAAACCCCATGAGTGAGCAACCCAAACTAAGGTAGGGGCACTTTCTCCACATAATTCAATGTAGGAGAGAGGTTGTTGGTTTTACAACGACAGACAGATAATTATCTCTGGAAGATGGCCTATCATCTTCCTAGACAGAACATGGCTTACAGTAAATTACACTATATTAGGACTTATGATATCCTCCCATTTAATTACGGGAGGATATATTTTTGAAAATATATGACATGACAGTAAAAGGAAAGGAGTGTATTATTTCAATGACTAAATTTGATTTGATCGCTACTTGTGCCGCAGGTGTGGAAGCACTTGTTGGAGAAGAGATGCGAGACTTAGGGTATGAAGTTGAAGTTGAGAATGGACGAGTACGCTTTAAAGGCGATGAAAAAGACATTGCGAAAACGAATCTCTGGTTAAGAATTGCAGACCGTGTAAAAATTGTTGTAGGCGAATTTGAAGCAAAAACATTTGATGACTTATTTGAACAAACAAAAGCTTTACCGTGGGATACGTATATTCCAATGGATGGTAAAATCCATATTAGTGGTAAATCGGTTAACTCTACTTTACACAGTGTTCCATCAGTACAAAGTATTGTAAACAAGGCAGTTGCTGAGAGCATCAAAGAAACTTACCATAGACGTGGTATGCTACCAGAAACGGGTGCGTTATATCCGATTGAAATTAGTTTACGTAAAGACAAAGCGCTAATCACACTAGATACAACAGGTGATAGCTTGTTCAAACGTGGATACCGTACTGAAAAAGGTGGAGCTCCACTTAAAGAAAACTTAGCAGCAGCATTAATTGCTCTAACAACATGGCGTAAAGATCGTCCTTTTGTCGATCCAACATGTGGTTCAGGTACAATAGCCATTGAAGCAGCACTAATTGGGCAAAATATTGCACCCGGTTTTAACCGCTCATTCTTATGTGAGGATTGGGACTGGATGTCAGCAGACATGTGGGAAGAAGTTCGTGAAGATGCTGACAACCAGATGGATTATGATGCTGAATTAGACATTCTAGGTTTTGATATTGATGAAACAATGATCAAAATTGCTGAGCGAAACGCATTGGCAGCAGGTGTTGCGCATAACATTACGTTCAAGCAACAAGCTGTAAAAGACTTCACATCAGATAAAGAATTTGGCATTATGATTTCAAACCCTCCATATGGAGATCGTATGGGTGATGTTGAATCGGTTCATAGACTTTATCGTGAAATGGGGAATGCTTTTAGACCGCTAAAAACTTGGAGTAAATACATTATTACAAGTGACTTAGACTTCGAAAAACATTTCGGTGAAAGAGCAACGAAAAAACGTAAGCTTTATAATGGAACAATACGTACGGATTACTTCCAATATTGGGGTAAACGTAAATAATACAAATCAAAAATCCCTTAGAGTCTATGTGAATAGATTTTAAGGGTTTTTTAGATATTTATTTATTGCTTTATCCACAGAAAAACTCCAGATTGGTTCTGTACTAGGTAACGAAAAGTTATGAATAAATTCATATTCTTCGATTGCTTCATGATTAAAAATCATTTGACCATCGTGAGATTCGCCAGTTGCCATTTCACTTTCAGCAATAATTTCATCAATAAAGTATGAGGTTTCACGATATAAACCATGTTTATCAATGTCTCTTTTCGTACGTAAAGAGATACTGACAATCTGATATAAAAATCATATAGCTAAAACATAAGATGGTCTTTTCTTACTCGAAATAAATGTTAAGTTAAGACCCGATGATTATAAATAGAGGAGTCTGATTAAAAGTGAGTGTTTTTAAGAATTTAAAAACCTATAAAAAAGGATTACTCATTGTATTTTTCCTAACAATGGGAAATGCAATTGGGGAGCTATTTCTACCTTTCCTACTTTCTATAATTGTAGACGAGGGAATAGCTTATGGCGCAATCGATGTTGTCTTACGGATTGGATTAATAATGGTAATAGTTACGTTAAGCACTGCATTTATCCGCTCGTCGGCATCGTATTATTCTGCAAAAAACGCAATGGGTTTTGCACATGATTTAAGGAATCGTATTTTCAAAAAAGTAAATGATTTAACCTTTGATGAAACAGAGCAATTTGGTATCTCATCATTAATTACACGTACAACGAATGACGTCGATAACATTGAACAGTTCGTCTTGATCGCTCAAAGACCGTTGTTACGCGCACCTTTACAATTTTTTGGTGGTTTAATCATGGCATTTTTAGCACATGCTAAATTGACATTGATTGTATTGGCAATCTTACCATTTATCTTTTTAATTATTTATATGATGATTCAAAAAGTCTTTCCACTGTTTCCAAAACTTCAAAAATCGTTAGATCAAATCAACTTATTGATGCGACAACGCTTAACAGGGTTAAAAGTGATACGTGCATTCAGTCGAAACGCCCTGGAGGAAGAAACCTTTTCAGAAGCAAACGAAGAATATTATGATTATTCTCTGAGTATCAATAATGTCCTTCGAACGAGTCGGCCACTACTAACGTCGATGGTTGGAATTACAATTGTTCTTTCAGTCTATGTTGGTTCAGGCTTTATTCAAGAAGGTACGTTAGAGATTGGTACATTGATGGCCTTTATCCAATATACGACACAAATGTTGCATGGGTTAACAATGTTTGCACATTTACTGACTGTATTCCCACGTACAACTGCTTCTGTTCATCGAGTAGAAGAAGTACTACAATATCCTTCGCGAAAAGTTGGAGGAGAAATACAGTTGGAAAAATCCATTAATCATATTAAAGCAGAAAACTTAACCTTTATTTATCCGAATGCGAATACTCCTGCATTACAACAGATTAACTTTGAAGTTGAAACAGGTGAAGTGTTAGGGATTATTGGAGGTACAGGTGCCGGGAAAAGTACACTGTTAAAATTATTAATGCAATTTTATGATCCGACAAATGGAGAATTAAAATTAAATGGTCAAACCATTGAAGAACTGGATCCAGAAAGTGTACGTCACCTCATTTCTTATGTGCCGCAACAAAACTTTTTCTTTACGGATACGATTCGAGGAAACATGTACTATAGTAATCC
>CAMYQS010000164.1 GCA_947296835.1 uncultured Atopostipes sp. | reverse complement strand
GAAATCGACACCGACTAAATTCTTTTGAATCCATTTTAAAATTTGGTTTTGTACCGAACCGTCTAACTTTTCGAAGGCTTCTTCAAAAGTATCAGCAAATTCAACTTTATACTTCGCCATACTTTTCCAGCATTTCATCGAAAGATATCGTTTTGCGTCCATTATCATTCCATTCTTTATACGCTTTATCGGCTAGTTCTACATCAATATCATCTTCTAGCTTTTCAACAATGGCCCTTCGAATGAACTCTGCTTTACTAATATTCTTACTGTTAACATATTCAGATAAAATTTCATTGACTTGCTCATCTAATCGAATAGAGATTGGCGAAACCATTCCCTCACCCCTTGTAGTTCATTGTAACTACATTTTATCATAGTCTAAATCTGAAAGCTTTTAGAAAACTTTCTTTTTTGCGCATAACATTGTGTGGATGCAATATTATATATCAGCCTCCTCTATCGATTTTTACCGCAGAAGAGGCTGATTTGAATAATGTTATTTTATACTGTCATATTCCAAACAATTCCATTTGGCAACCTGATAAGATAACCCGGACCTCTTTGAAGAACTACAGTCGTATTAGCATCTCGGATAATAACTTCTCCACTATAATCTGGATTTTCCACCCAATTTGACATGTAGAGTTTATCCTCTTCTTGAAATGAAAGACTCTCGTTCTCTTCAAGCTGGATTTGTTTTTTTTCTGGCCACAGAAATTCAACGGTATCTTCATAGACTTTGTATTTAACTAATTGAATGGGGGACGTGACTAAACCTATATTCTCTAAGTCATCCGTTTCTACGAAATTCATTTCATACAAGGTTGCTAAAGCCTCGGATTCTGGATGATAGCTTATAACCTGAATCCTTTCAGTATTGAAATCATAACGAATAATCCCAAAATTCTGATCTTTTTGATGAAATACAGGCTGCGACAAGAACACATTTTTCTCTTGTTTAATGGGTTCATGCACTCGTCCTGTTGGATACTCAATAAATACTAAACGAGTTCCAGGATACTCACCTTTATAATCGGGCACTTCATATGCTTCCGCACAAGGCGTACCCTGGGCATAATACCACGAATCAGATTCAGGAACCCTTTCAGGGTATAAATCTGAAAAACCTTTGAATGCTTTTATATCCATCGTTTACACTTCGCTATCTTTTTTGCTTAACAACAGTACCGTCTCAACGTGAACAGTGTGTGGAAATTGGTCGATTGGTTGTGCTTCTACAAATTCGTAGCCGAAATCGCCTAGCCATTGTAGGTCATCCGCTAAAGTTTTTGGATTACATGAAATGTAAATAATATTTTTACTGCCATATCGTCCGACACTGCGCATCATTTTACCACCTGCGCCACCTCTTGGCGGGTTGATTACCAATAAGTCTGGTGTTGCCCATGTTTCTTTTAATTCTTCTAAGCCTTTACGTGCATCACTTGCGAAGAATCGTGTATTTGTTAGTCCTGCTTTTTCAGCATTTTCTTTCGCTGATAAAATCGATTGCTCCACTAACTCAATTCCAACTAATTCTTTTGCAGCTTTTGCGAATGGTAAACTGAATGTCCCGATACCACAAAATAGATCAAGTACTCGCATGTCCGCATTCATTTCAGTCATTTCTAACGCAATCGCAACCATTTGCTCTGCTTGTTCTGAATTTGCTTGGAAGAACGTATCAAAGTAAAGCTTGTAATGGAAACCATTCAACTCCTCGTTAATATAGTTGCGTCCATATAAAACGTATTTTGCTTCCGGAATGATATTATCGGCGATATTCGTGCTCTCAATCCATAGAACACTCACAACAGCACTAAACTTCACGTTTAATTTTTCGATTAAATCATCAATCGCTTCTTGCAACGTTTCTGGTGCTTGAGTCGCAAAAAATACAACCATCACTTCACCTGTTGCAGATGATCTGCGCATCGTTAACTGGCGTAATAAGCCTTCGTGTGTTTCTTTATTGTAGCCTATTAGTTCATGGTCTTTTTGCCATTGTGAGATCACATGCTTTATTTCCATCATGATTTTAGGCGCAAGGATTGATTCTTCAAGATCAACAATATTTTTGAAATTCCCTTGTTCATGCATACCTAATTCACCATTTGGACCGAACGTGAAATCCATTTTGTTACGGTAATGATTTGGATTTTCTAATCCAATAATTGGGCGAACTAAAGACGTATCAAAGTTCACTTTTTCTAAATATGTTTTTACAAGATTTTCTTTGTACTCGAGTTGTATATCATAGTTCATGTACTGCAGCGGCGTTCCTCCGGCAATCGTTGGTTTGATTGGGTTATCTAAATTACGATCCGGACTTGGCTTTAAAATTTCATCAAACTGAACAAACGCTCTTTTTCTACCCTTTGCATTTGGAACCGTTACGCGAACTTCATCTCCAGGTACTACGTTCGGCATAAACACAGCCAACGACTTGCCCATCGAACCACGATCAGGCGCATGCGTGTAAAATGCAACACCTTGACCCTTTTCATTAATATGATCAATTGTTAAATCCAGCATTTCTGCTGGAAAAATTTTCTTCTTCAATGATTCACCTCATTTAAACTTTTTCATGATTAATTTTACCTTTATTTGACCTTTAAAGCTATCATGAAATGAACTTAACAATGAAAAAAGATGTAGAACTTACTCTACACCTTTCATAATATTGAAAATTTTACGCGTTGTATTAACATTACGTATCGTTACTTTCTTATATATCTTTTTAGACACTAATCGATTCAGCCCACTTCTAGAAGAATTCTCTCTTGAAACCGACCACAATATCGCACCTGGGACATATAATGCTGTATCAATCTCTGGCTTAAGAATAAATTGATCCAAGATTGTCTCATCATCAATCTCGTCCCATAAGAAGAGTACATCACTTTTCATTGTCTTATCGTTAACCCAATCTTCTGGCAGAGCATTCATAACTTGCTCAAATTGTTTGAGGCTTCGAATGAGTACTTTTATTTCTAAAGAAAAATCTGCTGAAATAACGTCTTCAAGTAACTGAACAATTTCAGCTTCTGAATGCACTGGATCTTCAAATATAATGTTACCTGAGTTTATATAGGTCACCACGTTTAACATGCCGATCCGTTCAAAAGATCTCTTCAATTCCTTCATGTTGATTTTATTTCGACCACCAATATTTATGCCACGCAATAATGCAACGTAAATCATGATTTCACTCTTCCTTTGCGTTTTATTCTATTGTCCGATAAAATCTGCTGTCACTCTGAAATCTTCTACATTTGGATTATTGACATCGAATTTATTGACTGCCCGAATTTCTAAATTCATTATATCTGTAATGTTTTCAGGAATCGTTTCTTCTGTTAGCCTAACCTCTCCTCGGATTTCCGTCGCTTCACCATCTTCTGGTAAAATCAGCCAAGACACCCATACTTCACTATTTCTAAAACGGTAGTGCAGCTTTGCAATGTCACCAAAATCTTCTGCTAATTCTCTGAAGTAAATGGGGGCAGGTGATTCTTCATAATTTTTCGCTCGTACAAACTCTTTGTATTTTAAATAAGCTTCTTGTTTTGCTTCAGCCTCTTCTTTTGTATCCAATGTTAAGAATGGTTCATTAAATCTTCTCTCCATGAATTGTAATTCAGTCGTATCTCCTTCAGCTTGTAGCTCTAAATTTAAATACTCTGCCGGTGCATTTTTTCCCTGACCATCATCAAAATAAAAACGTTGGTTTTGGAAGCCCGTATCCCATCCGCTTTCGTACACTTCCCGTGTAGGAATATTATCTCCTATCAACGTCCACATTTCGTCGATTAGGAGCATTTCACCCTTTTCCGAATTGGGTATACCTTCAGATAAATGCCGATTAATAAAATCAAAATAGAGTTCTGTCAGCTCTAGTTCTTCGTATAAAACACCAGAGTAATCCTCTCTTACAAACGCCTCAATACTGTCGCCGTCTTGATGAAAATTTAAAAGAAAATTATCGTAATAGTATTGATTAACAG
>CAMYQS010000163.1 GCA_947296835.1 uncultured Atopostipes sp. | reverse complement strand
TCGAAAAAGGGTTTTTGGTCGGCATTTCGAATCATTGCGACTTCTTCAATCGTTTCATCCTCTTGAACAAAATCAGCAAAATGTTGCGCAACCTTCCCATTTGCACCTACTACAAATATCTTCATATAAACATCCTTTCTAGAATTACTATAGTATTTTATCACCTTCATTAGAACGTAAACGTAGTCTATATACAAGTAAATGACTTTTTATAATTTTAGGGCCACCACATATTTATAAAAAAAACCAGACACTAAGCTTTAAGCAAAGTATCTGGAGTCTTATTATTCTTAAGGCTTGGTTCTGATTGTGTTATTTTACAGACTAAAAATGGTAATTGGGACACCATTTTGTTAATCGTATTAATTTCATATCTTTTCATATTATGCTTATTTGTCTTTTTTATTGCGATAAAGTTTGTCAATGAAAATCGCAATCGCATTATCTCCAGAAATGTTTGTGGCTGTTCCAAAGCTGTCTTGGGTTATATAGAGACTCATCATCAGTTGTTGCATAGCACCTGTTGCAATTCCAAGCATTGGTAAGAACGGGAGAGCAGACATGATCGCACCACCTGGAGCTCCTGGTGCAGCAACCATCGCGAGTCCAAGGACAAAGATAAATGCAGTGATTGATGCGAAGTCAGTAGGTAATCCGTACATGAGTAAAACAGCAATTGACGTGGACGTGATTGCAATCATACTACCAGCTAAATGGATGGTTGCCCCAAGTGGTACTACAAAATTGCGGATTGTTTTAGACACACCATTTTGCCGTGCAATTTCTACGTTTACTGGGATTGTAGCGGCTGAAGATTGCGTACCTAATGCCGTTAAGTAACCAGCGACTTGGTTTTTCATGAGTGTTATTGGGTTCTTACCTGCATACAGGCCAGATAGAACAAAGAGTAGGACCGTATATAAAAGTTGTAAGACAATTACAATCAAGAATACCCGCCAGAAAATAGAAAGAATAGTAAAGACACTACCGGAATAACTCATGTTCACAAAGTTACTGAGAATATACAAAGGTAAAAATGGCACAATAATGGCCGATAAAACTTTCATAATAATGGCTTCGAATTCTACGAAGAATTCATACATAACTTCACCGGTTCCGCGAGTTCTCAACCATGAGATTCCTAAACCTATCATAAATGCAAAGACAAGTGCGGCTGTCACAGATAAGATTGGTTCTAATGGGATTGAAAAGTAAGGGGTTAAGCCCTCTCCGGAAGAAGTGACATTCTCAATCAAATCTGGCGTAATGAAATTAGGGAAAACGGTGGTTGCTGTAACGTAAGCAATCATCCCAGCAACAATTGTTGAGCCGTAAGCTGTTAAAAAGGTAATTCCTAAGAGTTTTCCAGCTCCCTCAGTTAGATCAGCAATGCCTTTTGTAATCAATGCCACAATCATCAAGGGAATCACAAAGTTTAAGAAACTACTGAAAAGATCAGCTAAAGTCACGAGCACTTGGATGAAACTTGCTGGAATGAATGTTAATTGACCAATAAGAATACCTACAATAATTGCAATAATAATACGTGGGATAAGTCCCAAATCAATTTTTTTCGTCATATTTAATTCTCCATTCTCTAATTAGCTATAACTAATAGCATACCATATATTTCTACAATTATATAAAATTGTTTTAGGCATTTTTGAGGACGGAATTTTTAATGTTAATCTACGGAGTTATTTTTAAAAAATAACGACTCACTTAGGATGACTTTGAGCAGACATATTCTTTTTTAGATGAATATTCTTCTATTTCAATGGTATAATGAACGAACTATATGACTTTTAAAAACGAGGAGTTCATTATGTCTGCTAACAAGCAATCTAACTTTAAAGCTTTTTTAAAGAAAAAGAATATTGAAATTTCAGTACAACGTTATTTTATTGATGCATTGGGCAGCATGGCTCAAGGTTTATTTGCATCGCTATTGATTGGGACGATACTTAATACAATCGGGCAGCAATTTAACATTCCGTTTTTATCAGAAACCGTTTGGCCAATCGCTAATTCTATGACGGGATCCGCAATTGGGGTGGCTGTGGCTTATGCTTTGGGTGCACCACCTTTAGTCCTGTTTTCTTCTACTATTACTGGAGCTGCTGGTAATGCTTTAGGTGGTCCAGCCGGGGCATTTGTTGCTGCTTTGATTGGTACAGAGTTAGGTAAATTCGTTTCAAAAGAAACGAAACTTGATATTATTGTGACAACCGGTGTAACGATTCTCTCAGGCGTTTTAGTGGGGTCAATCATTGGACCCGTTATTGGTGGTCTTATGACTGCAATGGGTGAAGTGATTATGTATGCGACAGAATTAGCGCCATTTGCGATGGGGGTCATTGTTTCAGTTATCGTTGGGATCGTTTTAACTTTACCTCTTAGTAGTGCCGCCTTGAGTATGATGTTAGGTCTAGAAGGCATTGCGGCGGGTGCTGCGATGGCTGGATGTTGTGCCCATATGATTGGTTTCGCATTTATGAGTTTTAAAGAGAATGGATGGGGTGGAGTAGCTGCTCAGGGATTGGGTACATCAATGCTTCAAGTATCCAATTTAGTCAAAAACCCATGGTGCTGGTTACCACCGATTATCGTCTCCGCAATCACTGGTCCAATGTCTACGATAATCTTTACGATGGAAAATAGTGCAGTTGGTGCCGGTATGGGGACAAGTGGCTTAGTCGGTATAATTGAAACCTTTAACACAATGGGTGGTGGAATAAATGTTATCGCAGGTGTCTTGATCTTGTATATCGTTATTCCAGCGCTCCTAACACCGTTGATTGGTAATTTTATGCGTAAACAAGGTTTCATTAAAGATGGGGACCTATCATTAGATGTGGGGAATTAATGTCATAAAAAGTTAAAAGTAATAGCTAGTTATCTTAAACAAGTCGAATAAGCATGAGCGGAGGAGAACCACTATGGTGGTTCTTTTTTACTTGTCGGTTAAAAAAAAGCGTCTCATGCTAGGCGTGTTCAAGTCCTAACGGAGACGCTTTGTTTTAATCGATTATTTCGCAGAATGATGTGAGAATTCAACTTTTAAGATGTTTTTCTTTCCACGTGCGAAGTCTTCTGGGATATCGAAGACGATTTTTGCACTCTTTTTTATATAGGAAGCAAGAACGTGCTTACGATGTTGAGCTAGGAATTTAAACATTTCTTTTAAACGAATATAGCTAAAAAAATACCCCTGAAGTAGTCACTATCATTGTAGTGAACTGCTTCAGGGGTTTTGTTTTTGTGAAATTAAGTGCGGATGATTCTTGACCCAACAGGTAAGAGCGCTAATTTAGCATGTTTGAA
This sequence comes from uncultured Atopostipes sp., assembly GCA_947296835.1. GTDB lineage: Bacteria > Bacillota > Bacilli > Lactobacillales > Carnobacteriaceae_A > Atopostipes. Next base: position 694 of record CAMYQS010000163.1, on the reverse strand, counting down.
GTGCTGTAGGCCAAATGGAATTCCTACAATGGTTAAACAAAAAATGATACCCAAGGATACTTCTTCGATTACCATCACAAAACCACCTAATACAAGCCAGACAAGGTTGATTAAGAGTGATGAACCACGGTCACTAAATTCAATTTCTTTACCAAAAGGTGCTGCCGCCATTGTGGCAAACTTAAAACATTGTCTCCCAATGGGTAATCCGATAATCGTGATTGACCATAAAACACCTAGTACAATCCATGATATCCAACTGATGAATCCTCCTAAAATAAACCAAACGATATTTGCTAATAATTTCAAATGGGCATCTCCTTTCCTAATTTACTCTACTATTATATTATATCAAATTAGGATAGAGTGCATCGGTCTTAGTATTGATTTTAGAAAGTATTTGGACTATTTACTGATTTGAGGCGGACGTTCATTCTTATTATCCGGTTCTGTGAAATCAGGATGATGCCATTCTTTTAGATAATCCATATCATCAGAATTGATTTCAAAATCAAAAATATCAAAGTTTTCTTCGATCCGTTTTCTGTGCACGGACTTTGTTAAAGGAACGACACCTAGTTGTAAATCAAAACGCAAGAGTAATTGGGCAACGGATTTATCGTATTTAGCGACCATCTCCTGGACGCGAGAATCGTTACTCATTTCAGAAAGAGGGCTTAGTGGTGAATAAGCT
>CAMYQS010000162.1 GCA_947296835.1 uncultured Atopostipes sp. | reverse complement strand
CGTCGGACATCTATGAAGGGTTTTTACATCTTGAAAAAAAATATGTAAAAGAAACAAGTAAACACTTAACATTCGTTCCTATTTTATCGGACAAAGAGAATAAATGTGTTCGCGTAGGTCGGCGCATTCATTTCACAGGGGATCGGTTGTTTATTGATGAACGCAAGGATATCGCGAACGAAATTCGAGAAGAGTTAAATCGACTCGCAATGGAAGCTGAAACAGTCTATAAATCTAAATTAGAAATTAAATAAAGGAGAGGTTTTATGTCGATGTTAACGGAAAAACTCAAGTTGTCTAATGGTGTTGAAATTCCACTGATTGGTTTAGGTGTCTGGCAAATGTCGAATGACGAAGCAGAAAAATCTGTTGCCTATGCTTTGAAAAATGGTTATAACCACATCGATACAGCGAGAACGTACAAAAACGAAGAAGGTGTTGGCCGAGGAATAAAAGCTTCAGGTGTGAAACGTGAAGATCTTTTCCTAACGACTAAAATTTCAGCGTATTCTAAAACGTACGATGAAACGAAGCAAGATATAAAAGACTCACTAAAAGCTTTAGAGACTGACTTTCTAGATTTAGTCATTATTCACGGACCAAGACCATGGGGTAAAACGAAAGAAGATGGGCGTTGGTTTGATGAAAATAAGGACGTGTGGCGTGCGTTAGAAGAAGAATATGAAGCAGGCACGTTGAAGGCAATTGGTGTATCGAACTTTGAAATAGATGACATTGAAAACTTAATAGCAACTGCAAATGTAAAACCAATGATCAATCAAATTAAATACCATATTGGATCTCGTGATGAAGAGCTCGTTCAATTCTGTCAGGAAAACGATATGGTTGTTGAAGCATATTCTCCAATAGGTACTGGTAAGTTATTAGATAACGAAGCGATTAAAAAGATAGCCGAAAAGTATGGAAAGTCGACAGCTCAAATTTCGATCCGCTACGCTTTTCAAAAAGGATTAGTCGTGTTACCAAAATCAGTGCATGAGGAATATATTTCAGAAAATGCTGAAATTAATTTTGAAATCTCGGTTCCTGACATGGATTATTTAAACAGACTTGTTCTTTAATAACGAACAAAAAAACAGGATAAAAATGAAATGAAACAGCTTACATTATATAGCGCGAACATTAACTAAGTTGAAGAAGAAAATGTTTGTAAAGACCTTGATATTTGTGAATCTCATGATATTATGTGTGTCTACGCAATCGTAGTATTATGATTTACGAAAAAGGGAGATATTAGAATGTTGTATTGGAAGAAATTGTCATTTTTGGGAGCAACTGCTTTAATATTAGCTGCATGTGGAAACGGTTTAGAGAAAGAAGCTGAAACAGAAGCAAATGGTACTGAAGATTCTGAATTTAGTATTGCAATGGTTACTGGTGTTGGTGGTGTAGATGACCGTTCATTTAACCAATCATCTTGGGAAGGTATGCAAGAATGGGTTGAAGAGAATGGCTATAGTGCAGATACAATTAACTATTACCAATCAGATTCGGAAACAGACTATATGCCAAACTTTAACTCTGCAATAACAGATGGATTTGATATCATATTTGGTATTGGATTCTTATTAGAAGATCCTGTAACTCAAATGGCAAAACAATTTCCTGAACAATATTTTAGTATCGTTGATGCAGTAGTCGACTTACCAAACGTAGCATCATTAAACTTCCGCGACCAAGAGAACTCTTTCTTAGCGGGAATGGCTGCAGCACTTACAACTCAAACAAACAGCGTAGGGTTCATTGGTGGACTTGAAGGTCCAGTAGTTGACCGATTCCAAACAGGGTTCGCAGCTGGTGTAGCTCACATTGATGAGTCAATCGAAGTCGACATTCAATATGCAAATACATTTGGAGACGCTGGTGCAGGACAACAAATCGCGGCAGCAATGTACTCAACTGGTGCAGATGTAATCTTCCACGCCTCAGGAGCAACTGGAAATGGTTTATTCCAAGAAGCGCGTAACCGTATGGAAGCTGGATCAGATACTGACCTTTGGGTAATCGGTGTAGATCGTGATCAAAACGAAGAAGGCGAGTATGATGGTGGAAACGTTACGTTAGCTTCTACAGTTAGACAAGTTGGAAACGCAGTTAAAAACGTGACTAACCGAACTACAGATGGCAACTTCCCAGGTGGAGAAACCGTATTCTATGGATTTGCTGAAGAAGGTGTTGACTTTGTACACCACGGTGCAATCTCAGACGAAGACTGGGCACAAATCGAAGAAGCACGTCAACAAATTATTGATGGTGAAATCGAAGTACCAGAATTTACTTACTCAAACTAATTTAACTAAATAATAAACCAGCTCATAGATTCCGGTCTATGGGCTTTTATTGTACACATTTATAAAACGGGTACATTATTATAGGATTCGTGGATTGAATTGGGTTTCATTTCACGAAAAGACAATTCAATAAAAAAATATTCTCTAAACGGTAAGTTATCTTTTAGAGAATCACAAATAATATCGTATAATTAGCTTGTAAAGCTTCGATGAAATTCGTGCAGAGGATGGAAAATGAATGAAAACTCGAGTTACTGAATTGTTAGGAATTGAATACCCAATTTTTCAAGGAGCAATGGCTCATATTAGTGACGCCGATTTAGTGAGCGCTGTTTCAAATGCTGGTGGTTTAGGTATTTTAGATACAGGTGGAGATAATGCCAAGCAAATTCAAGCAAAAGTAGAAGAGACACTTAAAAAGACGAATAAGCCATTCGCCGTAAATCTTTATTTAATGAATCCACATATTGAAGAAGTCGTGGATTATTTGGTTGAATCAAACGTAAGAGTCGTAACGACTGGGGCGGGCACACCGAAAAAATGGATGCCGAAATTAAAAAAGGCGGGCATCATTGTCATTCCTGTTGTCCCAACCGTAAGAATTGCTCAAAAAATGCAAGAAATACATGCAGATGCCGTGATTGTAGAGGGAATGGAAGCAGGCGGACATATTGGCAAGCTAACGACCATGACACTTGTGCCACAAGTTGTTGATGCGGTTGAAATTCCCGTTATCGCAGCTGGCGGGATAGCGGATGGACGCGGGATGGCAGCTGCTATGATGCTTGGTGCTGAGGCTATTCAAATGGGCACTCGATTTATTGCCGCTACAGAAACGAATGTACACGCAGGATTTAAAGAGAAAGTGATTAATGCAGGAGACACTGAAACCGTTATTACTGGAAATATTGTCGGACATTCTGTACGATTACTGCGTAACCAATTGACGACAGATTATATCTTGTTAGAAAAGAATCTTGTATCAGATGAAGCGAACGATTTGAGTCCTCTGGATGCATTAACAACGGGTTCACTAAAAAGAGCAGTTGAAGATGGCGATGCAATAAGAGGATCAATGATGGCTGGACAAATTTCTGGGTTAATCCAAGATGAAAAGACCTGCCAAGAAATTATCTCTGATGTTATGGAAGAATTTAAAGCAGTTATCCAAAAATATAAAACAGTCTAATATACTAAAGGAGGGAGTAATCACACTGATTAGTGTTGATTACGCAAATGATGAAAAAATCACGCAGTGAATTAATCGAGACGGTACGCTTAATTACATCAGTTGTTACGTTAATCTTAACGCTTGTAAGCCTAATCCGTGCCTTCATGGATTGGCAAGAACGTTACAATTAATCAAACGGAAAATATTAAGTAACTTATATGTATAACGGAGGCATATGAAATGACAAAAACTGAAAAAGAACAAGAAATCGAAACATTTTTAGAACAAGTAAAAGTATTTACTGAGACAACACCCGAAGAAGCAGATCAATTATTAGAAGCTAAGGAAGACAATATTGTTTTTGTTGGGCGTGAAACTTGCCCGTATTGCCGTCGCTTTGTTGATAAACTAAGTCCATTAGCTGAAGAGCATAACTTAACTGTTCATTATGTTCACTCGAAGCACCCAGACTACACAGATGAAATCGAAACATTCCGTGAAAAATATGATGTACCGACAGTACCTGGATTATTATAC
>CAMYQS010000161.1 GCA_947296835.1 uncultured Atopostipes sp. | reverse complement strand
TAGCTGAATACTATAAAAATAAAAAAGTCGATTTAATTACAACAGATGGTTTTCTTTATCCAAATGACATTTTAGAGAAAAAAGGTCTGATGGAACGCAAAGGATTCCCAGAAAGTTACGACATGCATCGCCTGATTTCATTCATGGGCGATGTAAAAAGTGGAAAAGAAGACATAAAAGTTCCAAAATATTCGCACGATGTCTATAATATCGTAGAGGGAGAATTCCAAACAATTGATCAACCAGACATTTTGATTGTTGAGGGGATTAATACGTTACAACTTCCCGCGAATGAGAAAATTTATGCGAGCGACTTTTTCGACTTCAGCTTCTATGTCGATGCTGAACCAGAAAATATTGAAAAATGGTATCTACAGCGTTTCGGTATTTTAGTGGATACAGCTTTTAGGGAACCAGACAACTTCTACAACGTTTTTGCGGATGTTGAACGATCAGAAGCATTTACTTATGCGAAGAGAATCTGGAAGACAGTAAACTTAAAAAACTTAGAAGATTACATTTTACCGACACGATTTAGAGCGGATGTCATTTTACACAAAACAACTGACCACTACATCGATCAAATATTATTACGCAAACATTAGCACACGGAAGGATATGAAAAGATGAAAGACTCAGCCACAAAAAATGTACCAACATTAGCCGTTATTGATTTTGGGAGCCAATTTAACCAAACGATTGCCCGTCGAGTTCGTGAATTAGGTGTTTATTCAGAGCTTTACCCGTATAACGTTTCGATGGAAACCCTGAAGGAACAAAATGTTCAGGGACTAATTTTCACAGGAGGCCCTCGTCGAGTCTTAGCGGATGACGCATTTGTTGTTGACCCCGCAATTTATGACCTCGGCCTGCCAATCCTTGCGATTGATTATGGTGCCCAATTAATGGTTCACCAGCTCGGAGGCGAACTACAAGAAGCAACCCATGGTGAAATGGGAACGACTAACGCAGAACTAACGACGGAAAAGGTTCCGCTGTTTAAAGGTTTAGCTACGACTGAGACAGTCTGGCAAAGTGTGAACGACCAGATTTCTGCTCTACCAGCAGGTTTTGATGTAATTGGGAAAGCTGAACATGACAAACATGCAGCGATTTACAATGCAGAAAGAAACATCTATGGTGTGCAATTTCATCCTGAGTCGAATGAAACAGAAAACGGCTTAGAGATGATTAAGAACTTTGCATTAGATATCTGTGGCTTTAAAGCAGACTGGGATATGGGTCAATTTATTGACTTAGAAGTGGCGAAAATCCGCGAACAAGTCGGTGATAAAAAAGTACTTTTAGGCTTATCAGGAGGAGTCGACTCTTCTGTTACGGCCATGTTATTAAATAAAGCAATCGGGGATCAACTTGTTTGTATTTTTGTTGACCATGGTTTATTGCGTAAAAATGAAGCTGATATGGTGATGGATAGTCTAGCCGATAAATTTGGCTTGAACGTGATTATGGTTGAAGCAAAAGACCGCTACTTGAAAAAACTAGCAGGAGTAAGCGATCCGGAAGAAAAACGTAAAATTATCGGAAATGAATTTATCGAAGTGTTTAGTGAAGAAGCACGTAAATTAGAAGGTGTCGACTTCCTGGCACAAGGTACGATTTACACAGACGTCATTGAGAGTGGTACAGAAACAGCTGAAACCATTAAGTCGCACCATAACGTTGGTGGATTGCCAGAAGACTTAGCTTTCGAGCTAGTTGAACCGCTAAATACATTATTCAAAGATGAAGTACGTTTACTTGGAGAAGAATTAGGCATGGCATCCGAATTAGTTTGGCGCCAACCATTCCCAGGACCAGGACTTGGCGTCCGCGTACTTGGTGAAATTACGGAAGAGAAATTAGAAATTGTTCGCGAAAGTGACTTCGTTCTACGAGACGAAATTAAAAAAGCTGGATTAGAACGTGATATTTGGCAATACTTCACCGTCTTACCAGGTTTTAAAACAGTCGGTGTAACAGACGACAAACGAACATTTGATTATACGATTGGAATCCGTGCGATTACATCAGTCGACGGCGTTACCGCAGACTGGGCACGCATTCCGCTAGACGTTCTAGCAACCATCTCAAAACGCATCACGAATGAAGTGGAAGGCGTAAACCGCGTTGTGTATGACATAACTGGTAAGCCGCCTGCGACGGTCGAGTGGGAGTAGTAGTAGGAGAGCTGAAACCCCTTTGTTCATAAGGGTTTCGGCTCTTTACTCTATTTTCATTGCATTGTTATTGCATTATTTGTTTTTGTATTTAAACCTTTACGTAGATATTGGACAGTAAATTGATTCTTGGGTGAAGTATCTTTATTTTCTGTTGCTGTTTGGTAAGACATAATGCCTTCTAATTTATGAGCGACCTCAAAATTACTATTGGGATACAGATGTCCATAAGTGCCTAATGTTGTTTCAATATCTTCATGCCCTAGGCGGTCTTTAATGATTAATGGATTTTCACCCATACTAATAAGCAGAGAAGCGTGAGAGTGTCTTAAAGCATGTAATCTGATTCGATGAACCCCAGCTTTTTTTGAATAACGTGTAATGGCATTCGCTAATGTATGCTTTTGTGTGGGGATACCGTTATAGCTCATCACAAAATTGGTTTGAACGACAGATTGCTGCACATCCTTCCATTTGCGGAGTAAAGTTAATGTATCCCCATCTAATGCAATATGGCGAACGCTAGCTTTTGTTTTCGGTTCTACAAAAGAATAGTTATCTAAATTCTTATAGTAGAGTGTTTTATCAATAGATAACACACCTGTGTCAAAGTCAATATTTTCCCATTGAACCGCAGTGGCTTCTCCAATCCGCATACCTGTCATAAATAAAAACCATAACGAGATAAATAAAAAATGTTGATAGTAATCTTGCTTAAAAAAAAGACAGATGACTTTTTCAAATTCTTCTTTTGTCCAAAAATCTATTTTTGTCTTCGTTTTTTTCACATTTCCAACAATTTTCGATGGATTACTTTCGGCTAATCCTAAAACAACAGCTCGATCCATTGCCATAGAAAACAACCCTTGTACATTTCTAATATAAGAAGAAGCATACTTCTTTTTAGATAATGCTAATTGCCATTTTTGAACATGAATCGGGGTAATTTCTGTTGTGATTGAATTATCAAAAAAAGTGAAATGTTTTCTTACAGTCGGTAATCGATTATCGTACGTTCTTTCTTTTACTTGTGTTTTATACCAAGGTAGGAAAATATCTTCAATAAACTGTTGGAATAAAATGTCATCTTGTTTTTCTTCTAATGCGTCTGGCTTTGTTAGTAGTAACCTTGAATATTCTTCCCGTGCTTCTTTTTTAGTGTTAAAACCACTACGGTACTTCTGAATTTGCTTCCCAGTGATGGGGTGATAGCCTAAATTTGCTCTAAAATAATAAGTTCCGTTCTTTGCCTTTTTGATAATATCCTTAGTCATGATTTCACTCCTTACGCAATCAGTGCAAGAAGTACAAATCACACATCTAAAGTTATCCCTAATACTTCCTCTACAGCTTCTTTAGGAACACGATCTAATTTTTTAGATTGATAATACGTGTGTCCTTTTGATATCATTAGTTTTTTACACTCTCTAATGATATCAGCTGAAAAAGAAGGACCATAACCTAGTGCTATCAAGTCCTTTTTAGTGACTGTGACCATATGAACTCCTTTCCATAGACTAGGATATGCTATTTGATATCTGTCTATTATTATAACGCGTCTGTAAAACTAATCCTAATAGATTGCGTGAATTTGGCTCTTGCACTAAAATAAAAAAGTTCTATTGTCATAACTTGATGGTTACTGTAACTTGTCTTGCTAAACTGAAAATCAAAAATCAGACGGCTGTTGGTATAGCTCCACGGGAGTTTCACCCCTGCAAGTATTTCTTCCAGCCCTACTCATAGCTTGCGACGCTTCAAACGCTCGGGCCATGGCGATAGGGGAGTATCATTATCCTGACTGATGGGTTATCGCCAGCAATCCACCACGATTGCATTAGACTCACAAATTATCGCTCGT
>CAMYQS010000160.1 GCA_947296835.1 uncultured Atopostipes sp. | reverse complement strand
CCCATATATATCCATGTATTTGAAGGCTGTACTTCTTTTTATTTCTAAGTCTTCTTCATGCGTAATCGTGGTGATATGTTCAAATAACTGTTCTAAATCTTTAGCTAACACTTCACCATTCATATCATAATTTGTACGCACCGTAATATTATTTTCTTCTGGGAATCGATTCTCTAACGTTTCTTCTGTTCCTACAAATAGCGTCACCGTTGTTGAAATTGCGATGATAACCATCGTCGACAAAATCGTGATGTTCGCTAATCCGGCCGCGTGTTGCTTCATGCGGTACAACATACCCGATACTGAAATGAACGGCCCCGGTTGATAATAAAATGCGCGGTTTTTCTTCAACATTTTCAAAATAATAATTGAGCCTGCAGTGAACATGAAATAAGTTCCTATAATAACCAACAAAACAGCTAAGAAAAATTGAAGCAATGCACTAACTGGATCCTCAATGCTGAGTGAAATGAAGTACCCAGACCCTAGTGAAATTAAACCGATTAGGAATAGGATTGGAGAACTTTTTGGTTCTTTCTCTCCTTCTTTATCACCTTTCAGCAATTTAATAGGATTAGCCAATGTGACTTGAACCGCATTAAAAATGAATGCCATAAAGAATATTCCTATAAATAGAATCGCAGTTATAGCAACAGATTGAAGTGACAAAGCGTACTCCATTGAAACTGGTAATTTCAGTAGATAATTTAAAAATAGGAATCCAAGTTGCCCCATTAGGTTACCCACAATAATACCCACTAAAATACTGAATGCCCCAATCATTGTACTTTCCATCCATAATATTCGGCGGACATGTTTTTTCTCTAAGCCAAGAACGTTATATAATCCAAGCTCTTTTTTACGACGTTTCATCAAGAAACTGTTGGTGTAAAAAATAAAAATAACGGAGAAGAAACCGACCACAATCGTACCTAAGGCAAATAATTGAATCAACATGCTTGAGCGTTCTTGTACAAATGGGTTTAGCATTAAAGAGCTCATCATTTGAAACATGGCAACGGTGATAATCGCTGCGATTGTATACGGTAGATAAATTTGTTTATTAGATTGGATATTTCGCCAAGCCAATTTTAATGAAAAGTTATTTGTCAATTTACTCACCTCGCCCTGATGCAACTAAAATCGATTGCGTAATCTTCTCCATGAACTGTTCTTCCGATTGTTCACCACGATATAATTCATGATAAACACGTCCATCTCGAATAAATAATACGCGGTTTGAGTAACTTGATGCACGAGCACTGTGACTTACCATAATAATCGTTTGGCCTTGTGCGTTAATTTCAGCAAGGATCTCCATTAAGTTTTGTGATGCTTTAGAGTCTAGTGCTCCTGTTGGTTCATCCGCTAAAATCAGTTTTGGTTTTGTAATCAACGCACGTGCTACAGCTGCACGTTGCTTTTGTCCACCTGAAACTTCGTATGGATAGCTATCTAGCAGTGCATCAATGCCTAAACTTTTCGCTAATGGGTAAAGTCTTGCTTCCATCTCCTTGATTGGCGTACGCGCTAAAACTAATGGTAATAAGATATTATCTTTTATTGTAAAGTTGTCGAGTAAGTTAAAATCTTGAAAAACAAATCCTAATTCTTCTCGTCTAAATTTTGAAATATCTTTCTCTTTAATGTCAGATAATAATTTACCATCTAGATAAACTTGCCCTTCTGTTGGTGTATCCAGTGTCGACAAAATATTCAGTAAGGTTGTTTTACCCGAGCCTGATTCACCCATGATTGAAATAAATTCTCCTTTTTCAACGGAGAAATCAACCTGTTGTAGCGCCTCTGTTCCTTTAGTCCCTAATTGTGATGTATAAACTTTTTTTACGTTTTTAACGTCTATAAATGTCATATTTTTTCATTCCTTCTCTGAATTCATTTGATGTATTAAGAATAAAGTATTTTTAGCGTTCCAGCATTTATCTAATCTTACAGATTTGAAAAGGAACCTTACAAAACTGTAAGGTTCCCGTAAGTTACGTTCTTAATCAAAGAAATTCAGTTTTTTACGGGTAAAATCAATCGTTGCTTTGGTGCCAACACCAATTTCAGAATCGATGGTTAAGGTGTGGCCTAGTCGCTGACAGATTTTTCTAGAAAGAAATAAACCGAGTCCCGTAGACTTTTCATGCAAACGGCCATTCAAGCCGGTATAGCCTTTTTCAAATATTTTCGGTAGGTCTTCTTTTCGAATCCCACTTCCAGTATCTTCTATAATCAAACGTGTTGGTGTGGATAAATAAATTTTGATGGATCCACCCGGCGAATATTTCAGACTGTTTGATAGAATCTGCTCAATTAATACTTGAATCCACTTGCGGTCAGTCAAGACCGTTTCATCACCGATATTAAAATCTAGGCTGATATCATTGTAGATAAATAAAAGCGAGTAATTCTTAATCGTCTCTTTGATGACACTGCCTAATTTAATTTCAGCCAGATCAAGCTCTTTACCTGTTTCTTCCAACTTCAAGTAATTCAGCGCCATATGTGTATAGTTGTTTAAATAAATAATCTCTTGCTCCAGTTGCTGTTTTTCTTTCGAATCATCTTCACTCCGCTGCAAGATAAGGCTAATCACCGAGATTGGCGTCTTTATCTGATGCAACCACAGGGTGAAATAATCCAATTGATCCTTTTCCTTCGTATGTGTCTCTTCTCGAAAAAGTTCGAATTCCTTCTCAAGATGTCTGTACTGCATTTCATAAGCTTCATCTAAACTATCGATGGCTTCGTCCTCAAAAGAATGATGTGTCGTTCGATTCAGCAACTGTACCTTATCTACACGTTTCTTGTACCGCGACCACTGAAATAAAACCATAAGGAAAAACACAGCTAAAGTCAGCTGTGAAGCATAACCGAAAAAGTAAAACGGTGCGCGTGTCAGCCAAATCAATAGTGCGAATATCGCTAAAATAATTGCGACTAAATAAATTTGGTATCGAATGGATTTCAAAAATGGTTTAATCCATTTGCTCTTTGTTAACCGCATAGCCGACTCCTTTTTTCGTGAGAATGAAATCTTCGAGACCCATTTCACGCAGTTTTTTCCGAACTCTCGTGATGTTGACCGCCAGTGTATTGCCATCGATAAAGGATTCATCATCCCAAAGTTCTTTCATAATGCGATCTCTTGAAATGAATTTCCCTTTTCCATTAAAGAGAACAGCCAAAATTTTGGCTTCGTTTTTAGTTAGAGAAGCTGTTTCATTTTGATAGCTGACGGTTAAGTCGTTTGGTTTTAATATAACTTGATCAATGGTTAGGAAGTCCTCCTGATCAGTGAAATCATAGGTCCGTCTGAGGAGTGCTTGGATTTTTGCAACCACAATTGAAAGTTGGAATGGCTTTTGAATATAATCATCCGCTCCCATTTGAATCGCCATAATCATATCCATATCATCTGTTTTGGATGTGATAAAAATAATCGGCACTTCTGAAATTTTACGGATTTCCTGGCACCAGTGATAGCCATTAAATGCCGGTAGCGTAATATCAAGTAAGACCATCTGTGGACGGACAGCTAAAAATTCCGCTGTGATATCGTTAAAGTCCGTTGCGATATGTATGTCATATTGCCATTTCTCGAGTTCTGCCTTTAAGGATGTGGCAATCGTTTTGTCATCCTCAACTATCATGATTGAAAACATGTCAGTCGCTCCTTTGTTTGTCTATTAAAATAAGTATACCACTCTGTTGATTGGATGCCATCCTACTAAAGACTGTAATTGTGGATAGTTGCTAGTCTAAATTTGATTGGCTCACTATGTCTGTGGATAAGTGTCATAGTTATCGCTAATTTTAGATTTGTCACGATAGTAACCCACAATTGGGGATAAGAGGTGTGGATTATATGCTCCCACCAACCTGCTAATCCATTTTGTTGGTGAGTCAGAGCCGCCACCAACCTGCTAATCCATTTTGCTGGTGGGTCAGCGACGCCACCAACCTGCTAATCCATTTTGCTGGTGAGTCAGAGCCGCCACCAACCTGCTAATCCATTTTGCTGGTGGGTCAGCGA
>CAMYQS010000159.1 GCA_947296835.1 uncultured Atopostipes sp. | reverse complement strand
CCCCCCGTTTTTTTTTTCAACCAGAAGCCGGCAAACGATATTGCCTCGTGTCTCGGGGGCGCGGTGATGTGGATAAGAGCCATGTAGTGGTTATGCTCAAACCCATTTTAATCGACTTAGATGGCGCAATCAAAGCAATGACTGCGGCAGAACAAGCCGGTATTGATCGTTTTGTTATGGTGAGCACATTCCGCACAGGTCGCGAAGAAATCGCAAAAGAAAATAGCTTACAAATCTATACCATCGCTAAAAATTATGCGGATGAATGGTTGAAAAATCGTACGAATCTTGATTGGACGATTGTACACCCTGGTATATTAGTCGATACAGAAGGTACCGATCAAATAAAAGTAGGAACTGATTTTGATATTAATGAGATTCCTCGTCAAGATGTAGCTAGAGCTCTTGTCGCTGTCCTAAAGAATGACAACACAATAAAGAAAGAATTTGAACTGCTGGCTGGAGACAATTCTGTCGAAGAAGCTATTTCAAAACTATAGAAGATTAAAGATACAAAGAAGCTTCATTCTAGGATTCATTATTCCTAAAATGAGGCTTCTTTTTTAGTGTCACTAGTAACTTCCTTAATTCTCTTTGGTTTTTAAAATTCCCTCAAAAAAAATCCTTACCGGGTTTCGCATAGTAAACTAGAGGCTCCGTAAGACTCGCTCCATTACATTGTAAATATAATCTTCTCAAAAACCAACACTTATTATCTAAATAGTATGAGTTAGTTTGTTAAGAATCGTATAATAGGCTAAAATAATAAGGATACATTTTAGTTTAATGAAGGAGTGAACACATGTTACATATGTCAAAGAAGTTTTTAGTCCTCTCTTCCCTACTTGCCTTAACTGCTTGTAGTACGGATAATGAACCGACAGAAAATGAAATGCCTGAAGAACCCGCTTCGGAAATAGTTGAAGATCAAGAAGAGGTGTCAACTGATGAAGAGATAGAAGACATTGTAGAAGAAACAAATACCGATGAAGTAGAAAATAAATTCCAATGGATCTATGAGGAATTAGCTGGAAAATCATTCATTTTTTCTTCTGGCGTAGGTGCTTGGCGAACAGCTTTTACTTTTACAGAGAACGGTCAGTTTTCAGGTACTTTTTCAGATGCAGACGGACCAAATATTGCTGTTAGTGTATTCACTGGTCAGTTTAATATCAATGAAGAAGTTGACGAGTTTACTTACCTGCTAGAGCTAGATGAGCTTCAAGTCACATCGGAAACAGGGAAAGAAGAACAAGATGGTGAAATGACCATTACTTACGTTGAGGAACCACATGGATTCCAAACAGGAAGTAGCACGTTTGAGTTGTACTTGCCTTACAAACCCAAAGAAGAAGTATCTGAAGAATACCTCTCATGGGTTTATAGCCAAGCGAATAATCAATATGACTTCTTAAATAGTTTTGGCTTATATAACGTGAACCATCAATTAGGTATGGAAGAACTATTTGACTAACTAATAACTTATTGTAACGATATAAATAACAAAACTACAAACTAAACATCGCATGTTATCCATAGATAAAGAAAGAATTATTTTATGCTTTAGCTATCATTCTTTCTTTATAAATTGTCGTTCCACTATGCCCTGTCATCGCATTTTTAAGATTGTCTAAGGAAGTAATAATCGCTTTTGCATTCTCTCTTTTATTAACAAAGTCGATTGCTGCTTGAACTTTTGGAAGCATGCTTCCAGCTGCAAATTGATTATCCTTGATATACTCTTCTATTTCTTCTACCGTGACTTGCTCTAGCTTCTTTTGATCAGGTTTGTTGTAGTTAACATAAACATAATCAACTCCCGTTAGGATAAGTAAAGTATCAGCTTGAATTGTTTCTGCCAATTTAGCGGTTGCTAAATCTTTGTCTATAACAGCTTCAACGCCTTTATACACACTATCCTCTTTAATAACAGGAATTCCCCCGCCACCTACTGCAATCGTAATGAAATTAGATTGTACCAATTTTTGAATGACGTCCGATTCTATAATTTTAACTGGTTTCGGCGAAGGAACTACTTTGCGCCAACCTCTACCTGCATCTTCTATAAACATGTCGTCCGATGCTTTAGAGGAAATTTCTTCTTTTGTAAGAAATGGTCCAATGGGTTTTGTTGGATTCATAAAAGCAGGATCGTCTTTATCGACTAATACTTGAGTTAAAACTGTAGCGACGCCTTTATTTATTCCTCTTTTTGTTAACTCATTTTGTAAGGCTGATTGTAACCAATAGCCGATACTTCCTTGTGTCATAGCTACTAATGTGTTTAAAGGTAATGCAGGATTTTCTTTAGAATCAGCTGAGTATTGTTGGAGTAACAGATTACCAACTTGTGGGCCATTCCCGTGTGAAATAATCAACTCATAATCCTCTTCAATCAGCTGACTTATACTTTCAGCTGTTTTTTCTAAAGTTTTTTGTTGTGCTTCGGCACTCGCATCATCCGTTAAGATAGCATTCCCACCTAATGCTATTATGATTCTTTGTTTCCCCATATATCATCCTCCATTTCATCTGTAAGAAACTGTACCCACGATAATATTCACTCTAACTTCTCTGATTAACTGACTTTGTATACATGGCCTTTTATTTTTAATAAACAATTTTCCCATTACAGATTGTATATAGAGTTGATCCAAAGACTTTTTCACCGATGAAAGGCGTATTCTTAGATTTAGAAGCAAATGCCTCTTTCTCGATTATTTCTTCATGACTCAAGTCGAAAATAGCTAAATCAGCGTATTGACCGACCTCTATCGTACCTGCTTCAAGATTAAATAATTCGGCAGGTTTGATTGTCAGCCAGTCCACCAGTTCTTTTAGTGAAAAAATATTCGTTTTTACAAAATGTGTATACAATAATTGAAAGGCAGTTTCAGAACCTGTTATACCAAAAGGAGCTTCTTTAAATCCTTTGGCTTTTTCAGCTTCTGTGTGTGGTGCGTGATCCGTTGCAATACAATCAATTGTTCCGTCTAAAAGCCCTTCGATTAATGCTTGACGATCATCTTCAGCGCGTAATGGTGGATTCATTTTATAATTCGCATCGTCACCTGGAATATCTGCATCTGTCAATATTAAATGATGAGGTGCAACTTCACATGTCACATGAATGCCTGCTTTTTTGGCATCACGAATGACACGGACACTTTCTTTTGTCGAAACATGACAGACGTGATAGTGACAACCTGTCGCTTCAGCTAACAAGACATCGCGAGCGATTTGAGTCGACTCTGTTAATGAGAGCATTCCTGGCAAATTCAACTCTTCTGCCCGCTCACCGGCATGGATAACACCACCGAATAATAAGGAATTATCCTCAGTATGCGCCACAATCGGCTTACCATAATGCGCCGCTTCCTTCATTGCTTGATACATTAAGCCCGCTGTCTGAACACCAACACCATCATTAGTAAAAGCAACGGCTCCAGCATTTACTAACTCTTTAAAATCAACCAATGTTGTTTCACTGTTCAAGTCTTTTGAAATAGAAGCATATTGTTTAATTTTGACTTGGCCTTCTTTTTTATTTAATTTATCTAATTCTCTAAACGTTTCTGGATTGTCTGGCACTGGGTTTACATTTGGCATCGCATAAACAGTAGTAAACCCTCCTCGAGCTGCCGCTTTTGAACCGGACAATATCGTTTCCTTTTCTACAGCGCCCGGCTCTCTAAAATGCACATGTAGATCAATTAATCCTGGAGTTAATAATCCATTTTTACCATCAATGATAGTTGTATTTTGATCATCAAACTCTAAATTGTGACCGATCGCTTGAATTTTTTGTTCTTTAATTAAAACTTCTACCGACTGTAATTGACCTTTTTGATTTAATTTCTGGACATTCTTTATATATAACATCTTTTACCTCTTTCCATTAATAACTGATTCAAGAATTGCCATTCGAGCAAAAACACCGTTTTTCATCTGAGTGACAATACGCGACCGTGGATCTGTGACTAAGCTGTCTGCGATTTCAACATCCCGATTTACTGGTGCAGGATGCATGATAACCGCATGTGGTTTCATCCTGTT
>CAMYQS010000158.1 GCA_947296835.1 uncultured Atopostipes sp. | reverse complement strand
TCCAATATGTTTTAATCGGTTGTCTTCCGGCCGGCATTTCATCAATGACGGTTACATCCATTTCACCATAAGCTGTCATCGACAGGGTTCTTGGGATTGGCGTTGCTGTCATAAATAATACATCGGGTTGATTGCCCTTTTCACGCAAAGCTTTTCGTTGATTTACCCCGAAACGATGTTGCTCATCAATAATGACTAAGCCTAAGCGTTCAAATTGAACGTCATCTTGAATCAGCGCGTGCGTTCCAACTAGTAAATCAATTTCACCAGCTGCTAAACCTGCAAGTAGCTCTCGTCTATCTTTTGGTTTAATGGAGCTTGTCAACAGGCCTACTCGGATATCTAATTTTTCAAACATTGACTGCAAACTTCTAAAATGTTGCTCGGCTAAAATTTCAGTCGGTGCCATTAGAGCAGATTGAATACCGGCTGAATGTGCAGCTGCAATTGCTCCTGCGGCTACAACCGTCTTCCCACTTCCTACGTCCCCTTGCAACAAGCGATACATTTGAATCGGTCGTTTTAAATCAGCCGATATATCATTTACTGCATTCTTCTGCGCATTCGTCAATGTAAACGGCAAGTGATCAAAGAATTCTTTTAGCTTATTTAAATCATAATCAACCGCTTCACCTGCACCCGTCTTTTTATGGGTCAGGCGACGAAATTGAACTTGGACTTGGAAGAGAAAGAATTCCATAAAGATAATTGTCTCTCGAGCCACGTTCATCATTTGTTCATCTTTTGGGAAATGCATGCTAAAGATTGCTTCTTTTATAGGAAGCAATTTATATTTCTGAATAATTTCAGGAGGAATAACTTCTGAAATGTCGTCCGAATAATCGTCCCACGCTTGCTTTACGAGTTTCTTGATTACAGCATGAGAAATATTTTTATTGGAATGATAAATCGGTTCAAACTCTTCGTTATCATTAGCAACATTACTGCCAATGATTTTAATACCTGATAATTGCATCCGGGCAGCATCCCAAATCCCAAATACTCGAATTTGTTCACCAGATGTAATTTGTTTTTCTAGGTAATGTTGATTAAAGAAGGTAACCGGCACAATGACACGATCCACATTGATCCGAAATGATAGCCGACTCTTACGTCGGCCATAAAACTGAACATGCGGTTGAGCGATGACCGTTCCTTCTAGAACAACTTTTTGACGGTCTTCAATTAATTCAATGTCTTTAACCGTAAGATCCTCATGTCGAAAAGGAAAATAGTTCAGTAAATCCCAAATTGTTTGGACTCCTAATTTATCTAATGCCTGAACTCGTTTATCACCAACACCTTTTAATTGACTGACTTTGTCTTTGTATAATCGTTCCAATCCATATCACCCTCCAATCTTTTGGTAAAGAAAATGCGAACGAAAAAATATTTAATAGAAACTAAATACTTTCAAGTTCGCATCTTTAATAATTTACTCTACTGAGATTAATAATGGGTAAACTGGTTGATTCCCTTCATGGGTTTCAAATTCGATTTCAGGATAAAGTTCTTCTAACTCTTCTATTAAAGATTCAACAAACTCTTCCGTACTGTTTTCACCATAGATTAATGTGACTAATTCACTGTCTTCAGTAATCATTTGTTTGATTGTTTCGATTGATGTTGACTTCATGTCTGGTTGGCTAATCTTAATGTCACCATCAATGATGCCCATGTAATCGTCTTTCTTAATTGCAAGACCGCTGATTTCAGTATCTCGGATTGCATTTGTAATTTGTCCAGATGCTACGTATTGTAGCTCATCAGTCATCCTTTCTTGGTTTTCATCTAAAGCACCTTGAGGGTTAAATGCTAACATCGCGTTTAATCCTTGTTGTACTGATCGCGTTTCAACAACTGCTGCATCAATGTCTGATACTTCTGTTGCTTGTTTCGCTGCCATGAAAATATTGCTGTTGTTCGGCAGTAAGATATAGCTCTTCGCTGGAACTTTTTCCATAGCATCCAAGAAGTCTTGGGTACTTGGGTTCATTGTTTGTCCACCTTCGATAACGTAATCTACACCAAAGCTTTCAAACAGTTCAATAACACCCTTACCAGCAGCAACTGAAATAACAGCCGTTTCTTTAACTTCTTTTGGTTGAGCTTTCTCTGCAGGTTTTGAGTCTGCTGATCCTTCGTCTAACGAACGATGTTGCTCACGCATATTATCTACTTTAATTTTCATTAAAGAACCAAATTTTTGTCCGAAGTTCATAACTTCTCCAGGTGTTTCTGTATGAACGTGAACTTTAACTACTTCCTCATCCGCAATAACAAGCAATGAGTCACCTAATTCACTTAATTGGTTTCTGAAGTCGTCATAATCAAATTCACTATCTACTGTTTCACCTTCACCTAAGCGAACCATGATTTCAGTACAGTATCCAAATTCAATATCTTCTGTATTCATGAACTCATGAACTGGATTACGATGGTGTTCTGCACGAACCAATTCGTCTAGTTGAGGCTCTTCTTGTGAAACGATTTCTTCACCCGTTAATGCTGATAAGAAGCCTTCGTATACATATACTAGACCTTGTCCACCACTATCTACTACGCCAACTTCTTTTAGTACAGCTAGTAGTTCAGGTGTGTTTGCAAGTGATTGGTTAGCCATATCTAGAATTTCTTCCATGACTTCAATAATGTTATCCGTAGATTCAGCTTTAACAACACCAGCTTCAGCTGATTCACGAGCAACCGTTAAAATTGTACCTTCAACTGGCTTCATGATTGCTTTATATGCTGCGTTAACTCCAGCTTGGTATGCTTGAGCGAATTCCCATGCATTAATTTCATCTTTGGTTTCAATTGATTTACTAAATCCTCTAAATAATTGCGAAAGAATAACTCCTGAGTTTCCTCGAGCACCCATTAGTAAACCTTTTGATAATGCTTGACCAATTTTCCCAATGCTTTCTGATTCAGCTGATTTTGTTGCTTCAGCTCCACTTGTAAATGTTAAGTTCATGTTTGTTCCAGTATCCCCATCAGGTACCGGGAAAACGTTTAAAGAGTTTACATATTCAGAATGTTCAGCTAGACGAGCTTGACCAGCTGCTATCATATTCTTAAAATCTTTCCCTGTTAAATTCAATATTTCCATTACTCATTTCCTCCCAAGGTCACTTCACAGTAAGTGACTCGACTAATCGTTCTGTACGCGAACACCATGTACAAAAATATTTACAGCGTCGGCTTCTACGCCTAGACTAGCCTCAAGTTGATAGCTAACTCGCTCTTGCACATTCTTTGATACTTCTGAAATTTTCGTTCCATAGCTTACGATAATATATACGTCTACAATAATTCCTTCTTCTTGACTAACAACTATACCTCTTGCATAGTTTTCACGGTTTAAAATTTCGTTTAAGCCATCTCTTACTTGATGTCTACTTGCCATTCCAACAACTCCTGGGATTTCTGTAGCAGCTCCCCCAACAACAGTTGCAATTACATCATTCGAGATTTCAATTAATCCATAATCATTATTTACGGTAACGGACATTATATTTTCTCCTTTCCGTTTATCTATTAATTTATAAGACATTAATTTAATGAATAAAACATTTCATACTCTAACAATATTACCTAAAAAAGAAAAGAATATCAACATGAACCGTGCCTTTGTCATACTGAATAAGGTTCTTCATCATAATGTAGCTGTCTTACAGCTAATTTTTAGTGCGTTTATATAAACATTGTCCTGTTGTTAATAGAAAGATAAATTAATTATTTTTATTCTTGTAATTAAAAATATAATGTGGTATTCTATTTAAGTATGAAAATAGTCGATATTTAATTGACTGTTTGCAAAGGAGGATATGTAATGGCTAAAGAATGCTATTTCACTGGACGTACAGCAAGTAGAGGTAACAACCGTTCATTCGCACTTAACTCTTCTAAACGTAGCTTCAAACCGAACTTACAAAAAGTTCGTGTGCTAGTTGATGGTAAACCTAAACGTGTTTGGGTTTCTGCACGAGCACTTAAATCTGGAAAAGTTCAACGTGTATAATTTTTTGTTGAAAAATAATTAAACGCCCTATTTACTGAATAGTAGAT
>CAMYQS010000157.1 GCA_947296835.1 uncultured Atopostipes sp. | reverse complement strand
AGGCTTGGAGCTACGCGCAATTCTATTAACGCATAATCATGATGACCATATCGGTGGTGTTCTAGAAATTTATGAAGCATACCCTGATATTGTGATTTTTGGTCCGGATGAAACGAAACCGCTAGTGAATCATAATGTAAAAGAGGGCGATTCGTTTGAAATTTTAGGAGAGACGTTTGAAGTCTTTAAAACAGCTGGGCATACGGAAGGGCATATTAGCTACTTGATGGGTGAGGACCTATTTTGTGGGGATGCATTGTTTTCAGGTGGCTGTGGTCGCGTCTTTACAGGAGATTATGCTGCTCAATTTGCTGCGCTACAAAAATTCAATCAGCTAGATGACACAGTGAAAGTCTATGCTGCTCATGAATATACGGCGACGAATCTAAACTTTGCGCTAACCGTTGAACCAAGTAATGAATCGATTCAAAAAGCACTGGCTGAAACGAAAGACCGAAGAGATAAAGACGAACCGACGTTACCTTCAACAATCGGTCGCGAAAAGGAAATTAATTTATTTTTACAAGCTGATTCTGTAGAGGCATTTAAAACACTACGCGATCAACGTGATCAATTCTAATACGGTAAAACGAAGCACCGATCTCGTATCGGTGCTTTTCTTATGGGAAAAGTCTAAGGGTTTCATTTCACAAAAAAAGGGTTTAGGAACTTTTATAAAAGAAACATTGTCTCGAAGTCGAAATGATTGCTTATTCATATATCCCTGTTATACTAAAGGTGTAAAAAATATTAGGAGGAATTTGTTAATGAAAATAGGTATTGTTTTAGGAAGTATTCGTGAAGGTCGTAATAACGAATCTGTTGCTAAGTGGGTATTGGATGTTGCGAAGGCTTACTCGCCTGACGTTGATTTTGAATTAGTGGACTTGTTAGATTATCCACTTCCTTTATTTAACGAAGCGGCTTCACCTGCTTACACATCTGATTTAGCAGCTAAAGAGCAACAAGCACCTTGGGCAGCGAAAATGGATGAGTTAGATGGCTACATCTTTATTACACCAGAATATAACCACGGTATTTCTTCAGCGTTGAAGAATGCTTTAGACTACGTTTATAATGAATTAAACGACAAAGCAGCTGGAATTGTGAGTTATGGATCAGCTGGAGGCGTTCGTTCAGCAGAACAATTACGTACAATCTTATCTGAATTCCAGGTAGCACACGTTCGTACACAACCGGCACTTTCTTTATTTTACGATTTCAATGAAGAAGGATTAAACCCAAGTGACGCACAAAAACAAGCGGTCGAGCAAATGCTTTACCAATTGTCATACTGGGCACCAGCAATGAACCAAGTACGTGCAGATAAAACTGCAAAAACAGATCCAAAAGCTTAATAACAATAGAATTTACAGAGTGCGGCGAAAGCAGCACTCTTATTTTTTTGTTTTGAAGCCTACATAACCTATAATAATAAGAAATACAGTTCAGGGGTGAGTAGCATGCAGATAGCGGATTTGTTGAATTCAGAGGAAATCATGATAATCGAAGAAATTGAAAAAGGCTGGTCGACGGATAAAAAGTACTACATCCAATTATATAATGGTGCAGAATATTTGTTGCGTAAGTCGGCATTAGAGACTTTTACACGCAAGACGACTGAATTTGATCGGGTGAAACAGCTCCTTGAAGTCGGATTGCCCATTTCAGAACCACTGGACATTAAGGGTGTCGACGATGAAATTCATTCCCTATTCCGTTGGTTAAAAGGTACGGATGCAGAGGATCGATTAAAGGATTTAACGGAAAAGGAACAGTACCGTTTAGGCGTTGATTCGGGGGAAATTCTTAAAAAAATCCACCAGTTGGACGTTGTTCCGGAATATTTTGAAGCATGGGAATCGACTTTTCAACGTAAAATTGAACGCAATATTAGCCGATATCAAGAATGTGGCCTGACTTATGAGGACGATGCATTCTTTTTGGATGCCATTAAACAATACCAACATCTGATTCAAAATCGCCCACAAACTTTTCAACATGGCGATTACCATATTGGGAATATGCTGTTGACGGACGAGAATGAACTACGTATTATTGATTTCAATCGTTGGGATTATGGTGATCCATGGGAAGAGTTTAACCGAATTGATTTCACAGCTGAAATGAGTGCCGCATTTGCGACCGGACAATTAGATGCTTATTTTTCGGGTCAGCCACCGCAAACTTTTTTTGAACTGTTACTGCTTTATATTTCATCCAACACGTTGAGTGCGCTACCTTGGGCAATGGACTATTCAGAACAAGAGGTACAGACGATGCGAGATAAAGCTGGAAGAGTACGAGAGTGGTATAGTAACGCGAATACCGTTATTCCGAGTTGGTATGATAAAACTTTACGTTCAAAATACGGGTTGAAGAAATAACAATCAATTCAATCATCTTTAAAAACATCTTTGTACAAATGTTTTTTTAATTAAGGTTAAATACCGATGATGAATCTATTGGTGTCCAAAAAGGCGAATCATTCGTTGTTCTATCTGAACTGAACAGCGAAAGATGAGAATAATAAAAATCCTGTTATACTTAGATGGAACGCATTTCAATACGAGGAGAATGTAAATGATTATCAAACTATTGGAACCATTACGAGTACCAGAATCTTTAATTGACGAATTAGCGGCACCATTAAAAGAAGCTGGACATGAATTTGTTTCCTACGATGAGAAAACAACAGATGTGGATGAGCTAGCGAAACGAAGCGAAGATGCGGATATCGTAATCATCGCAAACAACCCATATCCAAAAGAAGCTTTCGCGAACGCTAAAAACTTAAAATTAATTGATGTTGCCTTCACAGGAGTGGACCACGTTGACCAAGCTGCAGCGAAAGAACAAAACGTTCAAATTGCGAACGCGGCAGGCTACTCAAATACTGCTGTTGCGGAATTGGTTATCGGTTTAACGCTAGATGTTTATCGTGGAATCAGCTTCGGTAACGACTCAATCCAGCAAGGCGAACATGTTGTTTTATATCAAGGGAATGAAATCCGAGGTAAAACAGTTGGAATCATTGGAACGGGAAGTATCGGTTTAGAGACGGCTAAGCTATTTAAAGCTTTCGGCGCGAACCTAATCGGGTACAACCGTAGCGAACGTGAAGAAGCAAAAGAGTTAGGCTTGGAGTACGTATCGTTAGATGAATTGATGGAACAGAGTGATATTATTTCATTGCATCTTCCGTTGAATGATGAAACGAAAAATACATTATCACGCGAAAAATTAGAATTAATGAAAGAATCGGCCATTTTAATTAACGCAGCTCGTGGCCCAATTGTTGATAACGATGTGTTAGCTGAATTATTGAACGAAGGTAAAATTGCGGGAGCCGGGATCGACGTGTTCGATATGGAACCGCCAATCCCAGCAGACTACCCATTATTAAGCGCGAAAAATGCGGTATTAACTCCGCATGTTGCTTACTTAACGGATGAATCAATGGTTGCGCGCGCGCATATCGCGTTTGATAACGTAGAGAAATTCATCGAGGGTAAACCACAAAACATTGTAAACTAATTAAATTAAAAAGCTTGCCTGCATGTAATTGGATTATGTGCAGGCATTTTTATGTCCCCACGTAGCTATAAATAAAATACAGTGAAGTAAGAACCAAAAAACAGAAAAACTCCCCTGCCAGCGGTTGCCGAGAGGGGAGTTTCGCTATATTTATGATTAGTCGTTTGCTTTCAAGGCTTCGACCATGTCGATTCGTTTGAGCTGTTGATGGATAACAACCATCACAATCAACGTGAATAATATGGTGAGTAGGATAGAGTAAATGTAGCTACTCATATGGATAACTTTTCCGAAGACGAGTTGATCCACTTCCATCGTTGTCATGATAAACCGCTGTAAAACGGTACCGAATAGACAACCGAAGAAAATGCCTAAGAACGTTAAGATAATATTCTCACGATAAATGTACATCGTAACTTCGAAATCGTGGAAACCGAGTACTTTAATGGTTGATAATTCACGTTCACGTTCTGAAACGTTAATGTTTGTTAAGTTATATAGAACAATAAACGGTTTTGTTTCATATTCAACTAGCATGATTTTTG
>CAMYQS010000156.1 GCA_947296835.1 uncultured Atopostipes sp. | reverse complement strand
TCCTCGAGCAGTATGGGGACGGTACTATCCATTTAATGAAGAGAACCAGATGCCTTGTACTTCTGATCCCATCTTAATTCAATATCAAGATAAAAACTTCTTAATTGATGCAACGCTAGGCATAGACAAAGCGACTGACAAGATGAAACGCAACGCAGGTTTATACTCAGAAGGTGACGTTCCAGCTAGCCTGGCTAAAATTGGACTCACTCCAGAAGACATTGACGTCGTTATGATGACGCATATGCATAATGACCATGCCGGTGGTTTAACTTATCTAAAAAACGGCGTGCTGACCTCAAGATATCCTAATGCAACCATTTATATGAGTCGTGCAGAATGGGATGATGTTCGTAAACCAAACTCCCGAACACGCAATACTTATTTAAAAGACAATTGGGAGCCTCTTCAAGATCAAGTTGAAACATTCGAAGGTAATCTCGAAATAGCTCCTGGTATTATTATGGAACATACGGGTGGACATAGTCGAGGACACTCGATTATTCGTTTTGAACAAAAAAATGAAACTATGCTTCATATGGCAGACCTCCTCCTAACATTTGTTCATACAAATCCTTTATGGGTTGGCGCCGTGGATGATTACCCGATGGATTCTATTTCAGCTAAACAGAAGTTAATGAAAGAAGCACTTGAAAATAATTATGCTTTCCTATTTTATCATGACCCGTTCTATCGCGTGGTCCGTTACACTGATGATGGAAAGAATATCGAGTATGCATTGGCTAGCTCGAAAGAATCTCCCATTCCAATGACGGATAACCAGGATAAAACGCCCCAAGTTATCGGAACACTAGATAAATAGAATATTCATGTAATAGGTGTCTCTTCAAAATATACTTGGTCGTATATTTTACAAAGCAGACGCCTTTTTTTTCTTGAATCGGAACCACCCCAAATACTTCGACAAAAAGCTTTCTAATGGCCATTTCGATGGTTTCTTATACAGTCTACAGGTCATCCGAAAATGTTAGAGTATTCGTTATGCTTGATTAACATCGTTAACTTCTTCATAATGAACCGATAAATTTATTTACTTAAGGAGTATACGAACAATGGACCAATACGTGTTTCATGAAATGACTTTTACTTGGCTAGATGGTATTACCTTTAATATGGATGGTGGCACTTTATTCGGGCCTGTTCCTCGAGCGATCTGGGGACGTTTCTATCCATACAATAAAAACAATCAAATCCCGTGTAACGCGGACCCAATTCTTATTCAATACCAAGATAAAAACTATTTAATCGATACAAGCTTAGGTTTGGATAAAGCAACTGCAAAAGCGAGACGAAATGCTGGCGTTCAATCTGATGGGGATATTTTAGGAAGTCTACAGAAACTTGGACTCACTCCAGAAGATATTGACGTCATAATGATGACACATATGCACAATGATCACGCAAGTGGTTTAACGTATTTAGACAACGGTGAATTAAAATCTAGATATCCAAATGCAGTGATTTATATGAGTGAAGAAGAGTGGGAAGATGTTCGAAACCCTGCTACTCGTACCCAAAAAACATATTTAAAAGAAAACTGGGAACCTATTGTGGAGCAAGTTCAAACTTTTGAAGAGAAGTTAGAGGTAGCGCCTGGTATAACAATGGAGCTTACAGGTGGCCACACTAGAGGTCATGCTATGGTTCGATTTGAGCAAAATGATGAAACGGCTCTTCATATGGCCGACATACTATTATCCTTTGTTCATGTAAACCCATTATGGGTAGGTGGAGTAGATGATTACCCACTAGATTCCATTTCAGCCAAACAGGAGTTAATGGACGAAGCACTTAAAAATAATTATTCATTCTTGTTTTATCATGATCCATTCTACCGTGTCGTACGCTATACAGACGATGGGAAGAATATTGAATATGCATTAGCTTGTTCTAAAGAGCCTTCTATGCCGATGACGGATGAACAAGATAAAACCTATCAAGTCATTGGAACGCTGGAGAAGTAAAAAAGCGAAACACTATTTGGCTTCGCTTTTAAAATAAAATATTCATATAATAGGTGTCTCTTCAAAATATACTAGGTAGTATATTTTACGAAGCAGATACCTTTTGTTTCTTGAATCGGAACTAACCCAACACTTCGATAAAATACTCTTTGCCCCGGCATATCATCGGTCATCAATGCTTTCTGACGAACCGTTTTATATTTTTCTAAAACGGCCTTCATTAAATTTGTACCAATACCTCTACGTTGAAATTCAGGGTGAACTAATAAGTCCTGAATAAAGATAATAGAAACACCATCTCCAACAACTCGTATCATTCCGACTAATTGGTCATCTTGATATGCTGCTAGTTTGAAGAGTGAATGGTCATAAGATTCTTTTAATTTTCCTGGATTTTCTACATATAAACTCCAATGCACCGATTTATATAATGAAATCATTTCAACTTCATTATAAACTTGGTATTCCTTTAAAATAATTTTTCCCATTCAATCACTTCTTTCTAATGGCGATAATCCTCAAGTCTTCTTACTTTTTTAATTTGTTTTGAATGAGGATGTTCAACTTCTTGCTGATTACCCTTTTGACTCGGAACTTTTTCTGGTGTATTTAATTGGTATACTTCGTAGTGTAACAATATTGAAATTTTATTTTCAAAATATTCTTTACGAGTAAATCCATTTTTCTCCCATAATCGTACATTATCTCCAAGTGCCGCAATTAATTTTACAATGTGTTGAAAATCCGCACTATCTTCCAATGAAATTCCAGCACTTCTTAATTGACGGATAATGTATCCGAAGTTCAGTTCTTCTTCTTTTAATACAAATACAAAATCATTACATATTTTCTCCAGTTGATTATCTGACAAATCCCTGAATTTTTTCCTTAAGCATATATACAGTCTATAATAATGTTCATTTTTCTCTATGTAGTTTGAATCTAAGTACCTCTTTAGTTCTTTTTTTGTTGGAATATAATATGGCTTTTCATTTTTTCCTTCGACTAATCGTATTAACGTGTCTTCGCCTATAAATAAAGACTCTTGTACAAATAAACTACCCTCTTTGAAAACACCATACGCCGCTAATTCTTTCGGAGGATTAAATAAGTTCTCTTGAACATCTTCCTCGTTTATCTGATGTTCATTTTGTTGATTATATACAGCCACTACAATCTGTGGTGAAACCACACCATAAAAATTCGCAAGAGCTATAATATATTTTGTAAGTAAATTCAATTTTTTCTCCTATTCTTTTAGTATTCTATCGCGTTAAGAAAAGCCCTCTATTCATTTGCCTCACTGACTCTCCCAAATCAGAAAATACAGGCGATTCTTACCCATCGATATTAATTTTAATCATACCAAATCCCCGTAATATATAATAGATGTTTTTCACAAACTTTCGAAAAAACCATAAATGTATGAGACAAAATTTTATAACTGTACATAGTTTAGTGATACAATTAATATAGATACTAAAATAGTTAGTATAGGGAGGAATAATATATGATGGACCAAATGAATCGTCAAAGAACTTACCAGAACTCAAGAACCCCTCACGTAGTAAAAGACAAGAAAGCTCCCCTAGAAGAAAACAACACAGTCGTTGTAAGCCATAATAGAAAATCCATTATTCAACGAATTAAAGAAATGGTTACAAAGCAAAAAAATCGTAAGAGTTAAAAGAAACTTGCTAATTGGCAAGTTGAAAAAAATCATGAGAAGCGTGACGAGTTACAACGGCAGTATGCGATAAGTCTAAAACATTTCCAATCAGGCTATGTCACTAGAGATTTACGATTCCTTAGAAGTCAAAAAAGCACTTCTCAGTTTGAGAAGTGCTTTTTAAATATATATTTTTTGTATAGCAATGGTCGGGATCGAACCGACACGCCCGCAATGGACACTGGATTTTGAATCCAGCGCGTCTGCCAATTCCGCCACATCGCCTTCATGTGATTTGTTCGTTATAATCGTTTAAAGTAAAAAAAGGCACGGACCGGATTTGAACCGGCGATAAGGGTTTTGCAGACCCCTGCCTTACCACTTGGCTACCGCGCCAATACCCAATAAACAATAAAAAACTGGGCTGCCAGGATTCGAACCTGGGATACACGGGATCAAAACCCGATGCCTTA
>CAMYQS010000155.1 GCA_947296835.1 uncultured Atopostipes sp. | reverse complement strand
GTGTTCATGATGTTAACTTTCTCAACATCTACATCGAAAAGCTCTTCGATTGCGTATTTAACTTGAGTTTTGTTCGCTCGTGGGTCAACGATGAATGTATACTTTTTAGCGTCCATGTCGTAAACAGCTTGTTCAGTGATTACCGGACGAATGATTACATCGCGTGCATCCATTACTTAAGAGCCCCCTCTAATTCTTCAAGAGCTGTTTGAGTAATTAATAAGTAGTCATGGTATACAACGTCTAATACTGAAACGTTATCTGATGAAACAACTTTTACGTTCGGGATGTTTCGTGCAGATTTGAAGACGATGTCGTTAGTGTTTTCTAATATTAGTAACACTTTTTTGTCTACATTTAAATTATCCAAAATAGCTTTGAAATCTTTTGTTTTTGGTGTATCTAATGTTAATGCGTCTACTACAACCAATTCGTTATCTAGTACCTTTTGTGAAAGGACAGATTTGATTGCGATTCGACGAGATTTTCTAGGTGTCTTGTAGCTGTATGAACGAGGAGTTGGTCCGAAAACTACTCCACCGCCACGCCATATTGGCGAACGACTAGATCCAGCACGAGCACGACCAGTACCTTTTTGACGCCATGGTTTTCTTCCTCCACCACGTACGGCACTTCTGTTTTTAACAGCGTGAGTTCCTTGTCTTAAAGAAGCTTGCTGGTTTGTTACAACGTCAAACACAATGTTGTTGTTTGGCTCAATTCCGAAAAGTTCATCTTGTAATGCAACTTCTCCAGCCGATGTTCCATCTTGTTTAAATAATTTTACACTTGGCATTTGTCAAATCCTCCTTCCGATTAGTTTGCAGCTTTAACTGCTGATTTGATTTCAACGAATGATTTTTTAGCTCCAGGTACGTTACCTTTAACTAAAATCGCGTTGCGTTCTGCATTTACTTGAACGATTTCTAAGTTTTGAATTGTAACTTGGTCTCCACCCATTTGTCCTGCAAGTTTCTTACCTTTACGAACACGACCAGGTGTTGCAGAGTTACTCATAGCACCAGGACGACGATGGTAGCGTGAACCGTGTGTTTCTGGTCCGCGTGATTGATTGTGACGCTTAATTGGTCCTTGGTATCCTTTACCTTTTGTCGTACCAGTTACGTCTACTATATCTCCTTGTTCGAACAGTTCTACAGTAAGTTCTGTTCCAACCTCTCCAAGCTCAGCATCGCGTATTTCTCTAATGAAGCGCTTAGGAGCGGTATTTGCTTTGTTTACATGACCTTTTTCAGCTTGATTAGACAATACTTCGCGTTTGTCATCAAAACCTACTTGTACAGCGTTGTAACCGTCTGTTTCAACAGTTTTTACTTGCAATACTACGTTTGGTTGAACTTCGATGACTGTTACAGGAATTAATAATCCTGATTCGTCAAAGATTTGTGTCATACCAACTTTTTTCCCTAAGATTCCTTTGGTCATGAGTACACCTCCATTTAAATTTAGTTTTTTATTTTTGGTTGAACATTAATATGTTCGGTTGAACCTTGTATTTTAATCAATCTAACTTCGAGTCTTATAGTTTGATTTCGATATCTACACCAGATGGTAAGTCAAGCTTAGTTAAAGCGTCAACTGTTTTTGGTGTTGGATTAACGATGTCTACTAGACGTTTGTGTGTACGCATCTCGAATTGTTCACGTGAAGATTTGTATTTATGTGGTGAACGAATTACTGTGAACACTTGACGTTCAGTTGGTAGTGGAACCGGTCCTGATACTCCTGCACCTGTTCTTACTGCCGTGTCAACGATTTTTTGTGCTGATTGATCTAGCACACCATGTTCATATGCTTTCAAACGAATACGAATTTTTTGTTTAGCCATGATGTTCCTCCTTCGCTTATTTTTATAATAAACTAGCTCAGTAAGAATTTCCCAACACGTCCGTTCATGGCAACGCGCCCGAGCGTGTCGCAACCTCTTACTTCATTGCTTGTTTTTGTGCTTCTACATGGGGGTTAAAGTGCGATAAATCAACATTCAACTAACGTTCCATGCTATTTTTTAGCGCAATATCCCCTTATTAGGCACATAGAATAGTATACAACGTTCTACCGCACTAATCAAGGGTTATTTTAACTTTTTCAATAAATAATAAGATTTTATAAAACTTTTTTATTATTTAACTTTTTTTCGTATTTTTGAGTTTGTTTTCGTATATATTATTGAGTATTCTGGAATTATGATTGCGAATCTTCTATAGAAGACGTCTTTTTTTCATTTATAGTGAAAACAAATAAAAAAACAACCACACTAAGGTGGTTGCATTATTAGATCATTCGGATTTGTACAAAGTCTTTCAATCGTCGGAGATGACTTAGTGGTAAATCCTGTAATTTATATTGCCACATGTGTCCTTCAAAATATAGTGCGAGATTTAGATTATTTATAATATCATGTGGTCTCGTGATACTCGGGATCAATGAATTGTCCAATACGCCAGATTCGATTAATACAGTGGATACAAATTCTGAACAAAAAAATGCATCCTGTCGATCCCAGGGAATGTTTAGCCAAGCTGTTATAAGTCCAAGTAAATTATAATAATAATAATGTTCATTTTTTTCGTATTGACTGATGATTGATCTTAATTTCTCTAACTGTTCTCCAGTAACTTCTAACTCGTATATCTGACACTCTGCCTTTAAATAGAAGTTTGAAGTGACTTGTTCACGGCTGAAACCACCAATAAATGGATTATTCGGATTTAAGCGACCAAAACTATATACTTCATTTAATTCTTTATCGAAAGCAATTGATATATGATTATATTTCTTTTTTGTTACTGTACCTATCGCGGTAGACAACATTGAATTTGTTGCCGAGAGCATGATGTAGACATGTTCCATCACGTCACCCTCCTTATTCATTCTATAGAGCTTCTAGTATACTTGAATGTATAGGGTTTGCAATAGTTTATATGCTATTCGTGGCTATCTAACTGCAAAATCAGCCTCTGGTCTTAGAGTTGCAAGAAATTTGATTACGCCTTTCAACTGGTTATCTCTTATGTTTTGGATTCATTACATCAAGTATAGATTATTTAGCTCGCTCAATAATAATAATCCAGCACACATGTCCGATTGCGAAGACTTGGTTTCAAAAATATCTGAAGGTATGAAAAAAGCCCCGTTACTCTGTATTTACATACAAAGCAACGAGGCTTACTTATTTAATGATTAGTATTTGGATTGCCCAGAATCTATAACGAATTATAGAATTTCTGTTACAACTCCAGCACCAACAGTACGTCCACCTTCACGGATAGTGAAGCGAGTACCATTTTCAACCGCGATTGGAGCGATTAATTGTACTGTCATATCTGTATCATCACCAGGCATTACCATTTCAGTTCCTTCTGGTAATTCAACAACACCAGTTACGTCAGTTGTACGGAAGTAGAACTGAGGACGGTAGTTATCGAAGAATGGAGTATGACGTCCACCCTCTTCTTTAGATAATACGTATACTTGACCTTTGAAATGTGCATGAGGCTTGATTGAACCTGGTTGAGCTAATACTTGTCCACGCTCTACGTCATCACGTGTAACTCCACGTAATAATGCACCAATGTTATCTCCAGCTTCAGCGTGGTCTAACATTTTACGGAACATCTCTACACCAGTAACAGTTGTTTTAGCAGTATCTTTGATACCAACGATTTCAACTTCGTCACCAACTGTAACTTTACCTTGCTCAACACGACCTGTAGCAACAGTTCCACGACCAGAAATTGAGAATACGTCCTCAACTGGCATTAGGAATGGTTTGCTATCGTCACGGTCTGGTAATGGCATGTACTCATCTACTGTAGCCATTAATTCCATGATTTTGTTTTCGTATTCTTCAACACCTTCTAAAGCTTTAAGTGCTGAACCTGCGATTACTGGAGTGTCATCTCCTGGGAAGTCGTATTCAGATAATAAGTCACGAACTTCCATTTCTACTAATTCTACTAATTCTTCGTCATCAACCATATCTAGTTTGTTTAAGAAAACAACGATGTATGGAATACCAACTTGACGAGATAATAGGATATGCTCACGAGTTTGTGGCATTGGACCATCAGCTGCAGATAAAACTAAGATCGCACCGTCCATTTG
>CAMYQS010000154.1 GCA_947296835.1 uncultured Atopostipes sp. | reverse complement strand
ATGTTCGCGTGCTTCATCAACTGTATATTTCGGTTCATCGAATGAATAATCCAAAAACTCTAATGATAGATTTCCTGAAAAATCCTCGATTGGAGAAATGTCATCAAACAATTCTCTTAAACCTCTATCTAAAAACCATTGGTAAGAATCTGATTGGATTTCTACTAAATTAGGAATCTCCATCACTTCACGAATTCGCGAAAAACTTCGACGAACACGTTTTTTACCATAGTGAACTTCATTACCTCGCACTCTATTCACCTCTCATTGATTTCACTAACTTATCCTGAAATACGTCTGCTTAATTTTACGTGTTACAAATATTACAGTTTTGTTTCTGTTTGATAACAAAACTGCCTTTTACACTGTTTTAAGCAAAAAAAATACAAAAGATATGTGTATTCAGTAAATCCACAATGTCTTTTGTTTTTTCCCAAAGCGTGCCCGGACAATATTTCGGACAAACTTTTCCAATATTTCCAACAATAATAGCGTTCATCTAGTATACGTCGTCTATAAAAAAATGTCAAGGATAATATTGATTTATTTAATTGTTTGTGCTTTCAGGAGAGAATTGCTTCGTAGAGGCGAGAATCCAATATCCTTTATCTAGATTTATACGCTCTACATTCCCAAAAACGACTTCCATTTTCTTCTTCGCACTCGGAGCACCTTGTTTCTTTTGGATAACAATTAATAATTGGCCACCTTCTACTAAGTGATCATGTGCTTTTTCTAAAATTTCATGTACTACTTTCTTCCCAGCACGAATGGGTGGATTCGAAAGAATAGCCGCAAACTGTTTGTTTTCTACGCTCTCATATATATTCGATTGATATATCTCTACGTTTTCGACACCATTTTGTTCTGCGTTTAATTTTGATAGTTCTAGTGCACGCTCATTCACGTCGACCATTTCAATCGTTCGGTCTGGAAAGGTTTGTCCTAAATATATGCCAACTGGTCCATAGCCGCAGCCTAGGTCCAAGATATTTCCTTCAGGATACGTTTGTTCTGCACCAGTGACCATTAATGTCTCTGATCCTTGATCAATCGCATTTTTTGAAAACACGCCGGCATCTGTCGTGTAAGTGAAGTCTTTACCGTTTACTTTCGTACTCCACGTCTCGCGGTTACTTTCAGACGTTGGCTTAGCTGAATAATAATGATCCATTTTAATAAATCCTCTCTCTCGATGACAATTGTCTATCTCGGTTACATTTTATCAAACATGGCTCGGGAAATAAAGATAGGTGGTTATATAAGTCATATAACTAATTAGTTCCAGTTCATTTGAAATGATATAGCTATCCTTCGTTTCATTTCAAATTTATTGAAATCATGAAATTGCAAAACGAACAACATAAAAAAGGGCTTGCCGAAGCAAACCCCACTTAATATGATTATTCTGCTGGCAACAATTGGTTTAAACCAATTCCAACAAGTGCGCTTAATGTTGTTCCTGAGATAACAAGTGGTCCAATGTCTAACACCGCTCCACCAAGTCCGATAACTAACATACTACTTGCGATAATAAGGTTACGAGCTTTTGAGAAATCTAGTTGCTCATCGATCATCACTTTCAGACCGTTTGATGCGATGACTCCGTATAAGATAATCGACATTCCACCAATAACCGCGCTCGGAATAGTTGAAAGGAGTGCGATAAACTTACCGAAGAAGCTCAGTAAGACTGCAATGATTGCTGCGTTACGGATAACGCTAACCGATGCAATTCGCGTTAAACCAATTACACCTGTGTTCTCACCATACGTTGTGTTTGCTGGTCCACCGAAGAATGCTGATACTGCAGATGCTACTCCGTCACCTGTCAACGTACGTGCTAAACCTGGTTCTTTTAAGTAGTTTCGGTTGGTCATTTTACCTAACACAGTGTGGTCTCCAATATGTTCTGCGACCGTTACAAGTACTAGCGGTAGGAATGCCAATGACTCTGCGCCTAAGTGAATCGAGTAAGAATTAAAGTTTGCTGTTTCAAATGGTAGATAAATTTCTGGGATACTAATCCAAGCTGCATCAATTACCGGCGTGATATCGACAACCCCTAGTAACATTGCGATAATGTAGCCGCCTACGATTCCTGCTAAGAATGGGATAATCTTCAGGAAGCCCTTTGCTTTTGTATTGACGTAAGCAACGATCAAGAATGTAGAGGCTGCGACAACCATATTTTGCCATTGTCCACCCATTACTAAGTCTGCATTTTGAATAGCCGTTGCGGATAGACCTAATCCGATCACGACAATCATTGGCCCGATGACAATTGGTGGCATCATCTTATCAATCCACTTCGTTCCGACTTTTAATGAGATGAATGCGATCAGAATATACGTAAGTCCTGAAATCATAATCCCTGTTTGTGCCGCACTTACATCGCCACCTAGTTGGTCAATCGCAATCTGCATAGCGCCAATGAAAGCAAATGATGAACCTAAGTAGACCGGCACTTTCGATTTAGTAATTAAATGATAAATCAAGGTTCCGACTCCACTCATCAGCAATGCAACTGATATAGGTAATCCCGTGATAATCGGTACTAAAATCGTTGCTCCAAACATTGAAAACACGTGTTGGAAACTTAGTAGTATGCCCGTCCAAAATTCCGGTTTTTCATCGACATCCAAAATCATTCCATTTTCTCTAATCATTGTTGCTTCTCCCCCATCTTGTAATTCTAACGCTGACTGTCTTACTTACTTCTTCCATTACTCCATCTCCCAGCATGGCATTTTGCGCAAAAAAATAGAGCACTTTATTTATATAAAATAAAGAACTCCTTGGAATAACATATGAAATGAAAATAAAATAATAATAGAAGTAAAAGTGCCAATTAAAAGTCTGTCATCTACGGATGCTTTCGACTCTAATAATTCCATCTCACTGCCACTCCTTCCGTGGGTCACCTTGACCCCTATAATTTCGCTTTTTCTATAATAGCAAGTTTAAATTTGGAATACAAGTGTTTTTCTCATTAAATTACAATCATTTTCAAATGTGCTTTTATTTCACCAAAGAAAAAAGGCCTATACCATTTAATGGCACAGACCTTTGAAATGTTACGATTTCATTTTAGCTTGTTTTAATCGATCGTTCGTCGAAGCATTAGCGACTAATGCGAGTGAAATCGATATCGCCAGCAAACTCGAGCCCCCGTAACTTAATAGTGGGAAGGTGACCCCAGTAATCGGTAATAAGCCGGTTACGCCAGCTAAGTTAACGATTGACTGCACCAGAAGCATCGAGCCGACTCCAATACAGATCAAACTGTTGAACGTATCCGTCGCCTTACTACCAATGTAAAATGAACGCCCGATCAAGACGCCTAGATTCGTTAGAACAAAGCCAACACCTACTAGTCCAACTTCTTCTCCAACAATCGACATGACGAAGTCTGTGTATGGGAACGGTAAGTAACCTGTCTTTTGTACACTGTTTCCAATACCGACTCCGAACCAGCCTCCACGGTTAAGCGCGTAATAGGAATTAACCAGCTGATGCCCATCCGACTCGTAATTTCCAAACGGATCAAACCAACCTAGGAATCGTTCATAACGATAGTCGCCACCAAACAAGGCATCTCCAAAATTATAGATGATATAAATCGTCAATCCGGCAATGATCGCTAGCCCAAAAAAGAATACCAGCCCGTACTTCACCGACGCCCCGCTTGACGATAGCATCATTAAAATAATCATGCTTGAAATAATCGCTGTTCCAGTATCTGGTTGTTCTAAAATTAGCATAACAATCAATCCAACCAGTAACCCTGGGCGGAACGCTGTCCTAAAGAAATCATCTTCTAAGCCTTTTTGGTTTCTAGAGAATATGTAGGCCAAATACCAGATGATAAAAACTTTTGCGAACTCAGCCGGTTGAATGTTAAAGACCGGGAACGGTATCCAACGTCTCGCTCCTAAAATCGGTGGCAAAAATAATACGAGCACCAATAATGCAAAGATAATAATGGTACCCAGTTGTATAAATTTCGTATTCTTCATCGCTTTAAAAGGGAAAATATAAAAGAATGCTCCCACCGCAATACTTAACACAACAAACGTGACTTGACGAATTAAGTAATGATTTGGATGCCCATAGTCTGCCAGTGAAATAAAGCTACTGG
>CAMYQS010000153.1 GCA_947296835.1 uncultured Atopostipes sp. | reverse complement strand
CTGGATGACTCATAATTAAACGATTATCGGTATAGATCGGTGCCTTTAACCCACTCGCCCATATATAAGGATCTTTTGGATTAAGCGTTACGGCTTTAATATCAAGTAGTGCTTTTGCAATTTCTTCAGCTTTGTTCTGAATCATTTTATGCCTCCTAATGCTTCTTGCCACTCTTTTAAAATGACTTCATATATTTTGACCGGATCAGTCGCCTTAGTAATCGGTCTTCCCACAACAATATAGTCACTACCTAAATGTGCTGCTTTTTCCGGAGTAGTGATTCTAACTTGGTCATCTTGGCCATTTTTGTGGTCAGATAATCTGATTCCTGGAGTAACGGTTAAGAAGTCTGTACCGAACTTCTGATGAATTTTTTCTGATTCAAGCGGCGAACAAACAACTCCATCTAGTCCACTTTTTTGTGTCAATTCAGCCAGATTCAAGATACTTTCTGCTTGTGTCACAGCTAACTGCATTTCATCTTCGTTAGTCTTTGGATCACGAGATGTTAGTTGGGTAACACCGATTAATATGGGCTGTTCTTTACCTTTGGAAACACCTTGTTCTAATCCATTACGTGCTGCTCTCATCATGTCTACCCCAC
This sequence comes from uncultured Atopostipes sp., assembly GCA_947296835.1. Classification (GTDB taxonomy): domain Bacteria; phylum Bacillota; class Bacilli; order Lactobacillales; family Carnobacteriaceae_A; genus Atopostipes. Next base: position 3,540 of record CAMYQS010000153.1, on the reverse strand, counting down.
CACTCGCATGGACATTCAGCATTGAAACTTCCAGTTGAGCGAGTTGAGCCATCGCATGCTCAATCGTATTGGGAATATCATATAGTTTTAAATCCAGAAAAACGCTATGTCCTTTACGAACGACTTCTCTTACGAAATCTGGACCTGCACTATAAAATAACTCCATTCCAATTTTGACATTAAGTTCCTCATTTGAAAATAAGTCGAGAAATATTAGAGCATCTTTATCTGACTTAAAATCTAATGCTATGATCGGTTTCTTTTTATCCATTCTTGACCTCCACTATCATTTTTACAAATAAAAAAGACCTACAGTACGTGTCTGTAAGTCGCAAAGAATGTATAGGGAGGCTGCATAAAAATGCCCACAAAGATCCTCTTTTTGCGGTTAATCCTCTGATATCACATTCTTCCATGCATCACAGTACACGGTTAAAGAAATTTAAACTAGAAGTAGTATATAGTTACCTTACTGAATTGTCAATCGATACCTCACTTTTTCTGGTGCCTTCTATTTTAATTAATTTGATACTTCTAACGGTACCAAAGCTCACTTATAATAAAAACGTTAAAAAAATTATGTATAAAACAAGAAAGTGTTGATGAAATGAAAAACGTATTAATTATCCAAGATGTATCTGGTTTCGGAAAATGTTCAACTACGGTAGCTTTACCGATTATAAGTGCAAGTGGTGTAACAGGAACAATATTACCAACTTCCTTACTATCTACGCACACAGGTCCTGAATTTCCAGGTTTTACATTCCTAGACTTGTTTGAAAATATGAAAGCAACTTTAAATCACTGGGTTGAACTCGGCTTGAAATTTGATGCCGTTTACACAGGCTACTTAGGAATGGCTGAACACGTAGATCTATTACGTGAGTACATCCCAAAGTTATTAAGAGAAGATGGCCAAATTTTTATTGATCCTGCTTTTGCCGATAATGGACAGTATTACCATGGTTTTGATGATGAATATGCAAAAGCACAATTACGATTAGTTGAAATCGCAGATTATGTATTCCCGAACTTAAGTGAAGCATGCCTAATGTTAGGTGTGGATTATGAAACAGTTGATCCTGGCAATGAAGACCATGTTCTCATGGTGCTAGATGGATTATTAGATGCAGGCGCAAAAAATGCTTTAATTACGGGCGTTCGTTCGAATGGTAAAATCGGTGCTACCTTGAAAACAGCTGAGGGTGAAATCTTCACTAGTTTAGCTACATTTTTACCACAAAGTTTCCACGGTACAGGGGATGTATTCGCAAGTGTAATCGTCGGTTCTTATGTACGCACTGGTGATATGCACAAAGCAATCGATTTAGCCGTAAATTTTGTCCCTGAGGCAATAAAAGCTACAATTGAAGATGAAACACCAATCACTTATGGTGTTCATTTTGAAAAAGTTTTACACTTACTAATTAACGCTTAAATAGTGAAAAGAGCTTCGATTCATTTCGAGGCTCTTTATTATTTTATCGTAAGAATGAAAAAAAACAGACTCCGTCAACACGAAATCTGGCATCCAATCTTACGATTAAAGTACTTTATCTAAGAAACCTTTTGTTCGATTTTCATCAGGTGCAGTAAATAGCTTATCAGGTGTAGCCTCTTCAACGACGACTCCTTCTGCCATGAAAACTACTCTGTCTCCCATTTCACGAGCGAAACCCATCTCGTGGGTAACTACAACCATTGTCATACCGGAACGAGCTAGATCCTTCATAACATCTAGTACTTCTCCAACCATTTCGGGATCTAAGGCACTAGTTGGCTCATCAAACAACATGATGTTTGGGTCCATCGCTAAAGCACGAGCAATCGCAATACGTTGTTTTTGACCTCCCGATAATGAATCCGGATACGCATGTAATTTGTCCTCTAATCCAACTTGTTCCAATAATTCTTTTGCTTTTTGTTTGGCATCTGATTCTGATAGTTCTAAAACATCCATTGGCGCTATAATAATATTTTCTTCTATTGTATAATGTGGGAACAAGTTGAAATCTTGAAATACCATTCCAATATTTTCTCGAGCCACATTGATGTCGATTGTTTCATCCACCATATCGTCAACTGCAACAATGACTTTACCACTGTTGATTTTTTCTAATTGATTCAGACAACGTAAAAACGTTGATTTTCCAGATCCTGATGGGCCTATGACACATACAACTTCACCTTGTTTAACAATCAAATCAATACCTTTTAAAACTTCATTCTTTCCAAAACTTTTGTGTAAATCTTCTACTTGAATAATAGACATTCTTCTTTTACTCATCTCGAAGGTTATTTATTTCATGTTCGATTCAATTCGTTCAGATAGTTTTGTTAAAACAGTAATTAAAATGATATACATCATACCAACTAATAACCAAATGTTACCAGACAGATATGTTCTCGCAATCATAATTTGACCAGCCATTGTTAATTCGACCATTCCGATTACCGATAGAATAGACGTATTTTTTTAAGGCTAAAATAAAGTGATTAACGAGTGACGGAACCATCGCGCGAATTGCTTGAGGTAAAATGATTTTGTTCATTGTTAAAGATGGTTTCATTCCTAAACTTCGAGCGGCTTCTTCTTGTCCTTTTGGTACACCTTGGATTCCACCACGAACAATTTCTGCTATATAAGCTCCGGTATTAATACTCAATGCTGTTATACCAGCTACTTCAGGAGTTAAGTTTGCATCAAACCATTGCGAAACCCCAAAGTATACGAAGAATGCAAATACTATCATTGGAATACCTCGCATAGCGTAGATATAAATATCTGCAATATATTTAATTGCTTTACTATCACTTACTCGCATTAAACCAAAGATCAATCCAATCACTGTTGCTATTGTGATTGACACGACTGAAATCCAAATGGTTGTCCATAATCCATTTAAAAGCGCTCGTATTACATCACTAAATGTAGTAGTTAATCCTTGTTCTAGCGCCTATTCACCAAGATAAGTTTCTACAATTTCATCATATACACCATTTTCTTGAATATTTGCTAGACCTTCATTAAACATCTCTAGTAATTCAGCGTTTTGTCCACCGTTTACAGCAAAAGCTACATCATTTGGATTAATATCTTCTCCAATTTGACGTAATTCTATTTGTCCAGTACTGATTGCAAATTGCATTACAGCTGACGTTTCAATCACTGCATCCGCTTGCCCAGCAAATACTGCCTCATACATATTCGCTGAATCATCAAAAGTTAATAAATTAAAGTCATATTCTTCTGCCATTTCTTGAGCAATAATTAATCCAGTTGAACCTGTTTTGGTTGAAATTGTTGCTCCCTTTAAATCATCGACCTCTTCTATTGAGCTATTAGGCAATACCGAGAATTGATTACCGAAACTGAAATTAGCTTCTGAAAAATCAAATGACTCTTCGCGTTCTGGTGTCTTTGCCATTCCAGCAACCATACCATCTATCTGATTCGATTCTAGTGCTTGTAGTGCTGCGCTAACCGAAAATACTTGAAACTCGTATTCAAAACCTTGATCTTCAGCAATAGCATCTACT
>CAMYQS010000152.1 GCA_947296835.1 uncultured Atopostipes sp. | reverse complement strand
GTCTAATATAGTCATGTCGATAACGATAATACAGATAGGTGCATAGACCTGTCATAACAAGACTGATAAAGAATGTCATCAATCCATAAGAACTGATAAAATGCTCTTGAAATAATGATAGTTTCCATTTCGTAGATAATAAAAATGCCAGATGGAAAAGTGTAAAAGGGATAAGCCATATGACAAATAACCGACTGAACAAAAATTGAAAGAGGAGGGATACATCACTAGCTCGAATTCGTTTCCCTCGTCTTCTAAAAGTATTCATTATTTTTCCTTAGTAGGGATAGACTTTGGAACATTACCAGTTGATGTTGCCGCTTTTCCCTTTAAAACTAAATCATCTGTTTTAATGTACCAATCAACATCTGCCCCACGAAATGTTGCATTTGCGACTGTATCCGCGATAGGGTTAATGATTTCTACTTCAGCATTATAATCAAATTCTTTTAAAGGCACGGAAGCGGGAATACTCACTTGAATCATTTGTCCTTGTTCCCTCGATTTTAAATCATAGGTGCGTTCCTTTACCTCGGTTGATACCGTACCATCCTCATTTTGTAGAAATACCTCACGCCGTAATGCAGAAAATTTTAATAAACCAAATGTCTTTTCCTTATCAATGACAATTCCTTGAGCTAATCTCATCTCTTTTTCCTCCTTATGCTTTTACCATGTCATCTGCATGTAAAATATAATTTGTGAAGCCGCGTTCTCCAATTTTATAACCCTCTGCGGTGATTCTTGCATTGACTAATTTTACTTTTTCCTCATGTTCAAAGAATTTTTCCCCAGCTTCTTGTGGGAGAAATACCTCAATATCATCTGCACGTTGAATATCCGAATACAGATTATAGCTCCGTGAAAGAGTGGTCATACGTCCACTAATTCGTCGTTGTTCGACTTTGCCTTCTCCTGCGTATTCTAAATTTCCAAAAGTCTTTTCCATATTTGGAATGACATATTTTAATTCCATCATATAAACCTCTCTTCTTGTTTTAATTTTTGGTTATCTATTGATATGGAAAGCAAGGGCAGAAGGGAGGGGAACGAGAAAAATACATCTTCATTTGTCAATCACTCCTTATGCTTCTTCTAAACGATAATCTACACGTCCATAAATCACACACCAAAATACAACCATTGTTTCTCCATTTTCATCACGTATCAATTTCCCATAAGGAAAAAACGGAAAATCTTCAATCTCAATTTCATTCATATCAAAGTGATCATCAATCCATTCCATCACCTTTTCTTCATTTCCTTCCAATAAAACCACACTCCCTTATTGATTTAGCCAATAAAAAAGCATGACAGATAGGATTTGTCATACGTTAGTTAATTTATCTATAGAGTTTCCACAATACCAGCCATGATATATTCCGCACATGGTACAGCAATTGCATTTCCAATCGCTTTATATCTTGCATAATCACTAATGACTTCGCCCTTATTTCCAGAAGCTGTCCAGCCCTCTGGCAATCCCATTAAACGTTCACATTCCAATGGAGTAAGTTGTCGGATAAAACCTTCCTTTTCTTTCCCTTCATACCAAAAAGAAAAGATTTTGACTGATCCCGCTAACAAAGTGGGGAAAGGGTCATTTGTCCGTCCAAAACTTCCAATGAATCCTGTTTTGTTTTTATCTTTTGCGGCACTTCGCATACGTCTGTCGTGAAAAGGACGGACGACGGGTATTTTCCTCCTTGTTTTTTCAGAAGATCTTCGACTGGTCGTGGTGGAGGGCAGCCTGTCTTCTCCGCAAGACGTAGGAAATGATTGCAGTTTGCGGGTTTTAAATAATATTTCTCTGGCACGTTTTCCTCCAAAATCTGCCACGAGGAAGATGCGTCTTCTTCTTTGAGGAAGTGTGGGCTTTCCCCAATATCGGGCATCCAACAATCGCCAGCACACATCAACATCTTTCCCTCGGACCATTCCAGCTTTTGCCCAGAATCCAGAAGCAGGCATTGGAATTTCGGTATTTGTGAACGACTCCAACACGGCTTTAAAATCCAGCCTGTTATTTGATGAAAAAGCTCCCATGACGTTTTCCCAAACAGCGATAACTGGATATGTTCCATTCGTTGCACACCTCATTTCTTCAATAATTCGTATCGCATGATAGAACAAACTAGATTGATCCCCTGCAAGACCTTCTCGTTTACCGATATTAGATAAGTTTTGACAGGGTGAACCAAATGTAATGATATGAACAGGCGGTATTTTCCCACCATCTATTTTTGTAATATCTCCGAGATGGAGCATGTTAGGGAAATACCGTTTTGTAATAGATACAGGTGCTTTCTCTATCTCACTTGCCCATGTTGGACTAATTCCATGACGGGAAGCAGAGAGAGGGAAGACACCTATTCCATCAAAAAGACTTCCTATTTTTAAATGTGTGCTATAATTATTTTTAAACATGTCATCTATCAAATATTTCACCTCTAATCTTGCTAATAAAAAAACACCATTTGTTGGTGGATACCATTCAAAAGACGCTAAATGCGATTATTGCAATGCAAAAATAAGAGGAAAACCTTATGTTTTTATGACTATTGATATTTAAATCTATTCATTAAAAAAAGACGCTTCAATTGAAACGTCTCTTGTAGAAGATATCAAATATTTATAGTGATAACCCTAAACTGTGATTTGCATTTATTGCATTAAAATTGCATTTTTTATTTTTTATATATCATATTATAAGTGTTGATACTTCTTGAAAACCCTTTAAAATCAATGATATTGCTCTATACCTAGCATCGTGAAAGTAGAGTGGGAATAGTTTAAAAGAGCTACGAACGTTGTGGACAAAGTGTTTTGAATGAGTACTGGTTCTAAAATGATACAAATATCTAATATAAAAAGGCTGCGTACACTTAATGTCGCAGCCTTTTAGGATCTCTTGAAGGAGGTCAATCAAATGAAGGAAATCGAAATTGGTGGTCTGACTAAAGAAGCCTTGTTGAAAAGGTTGGATACAAACAATATCCAAATAAATCCACTAGGGGAAAAGTTACTACAAAGTGAATTGTTGCAAATATCTGAAATGAAAAAGACTGTCGTGTTAACAAAGTTAACGCTCCGTGAATTAGGCTTGCCAACAGGAAAAACAGGATTATTAGATATAATCGGCAAAGCACATGAGGTTGGTTTAGAAGCTTGTTTGCCAGAGGTTGCGCCATTTCTACGATTAGCTTCCTTTAAAGATACGCAAAGTTATGGTTTTGAAAAGAAGCATCGAACACCACATGGATCTGTGACAGTAGTCTCTGAGATTCTAGATGAAGACCCTGATTTTCCAAAAGGGTTTTATCTACGCAAAGTCGATGAAGATTACTGGTTAAGAGGCTATATATGCGATTATGAACATCAATTTTCTTTAGACGAAACGTTCATATTTATGAGTAGAATTAAAAAGTAATCCAAAAAGTCCATTGCGCAAATGCAATGGACTTTTTGTGTGCGATTAATTAATTTTTCTTATAGGATGTCGAATGATAGTTTTTAGTTTACTGCTTTCTGTTCTGCGAGGGTCACTGATGTAGATTTCATGATGGTGTCTGGTATCTGAAATATCGATTTCATAACCCGCTTCCTGTGTAAATTCTGCCATTTTCTTAGTCGTTTCAGGTTCATCATCGTAAGAACCGATATGCATCGCTTGCACCGCTAACCCTTCGTCGTAAGTGATAAACTCAACTTTCGAAAAGTCTTGTTTCTTTTTACGTGTAGCTTCAGCGATGGCCCATTCAAAATCTTTTTGAGTGACAAAGTCTGGCATTCGAATTAATGAAACGAAATTAAGCTCGTCTTTTCTATCGTAATCCATTCCTTTAAGGTCATCAATCCACCAAAATCCTTCTAATGGAGGCACAACAAATTCATAGTACCCACTAATCTGATAGTCCCCCTTGTAACTCATACGAATGGTATAGGCGATTGGATAGAGTAGTTCAATCGATTGCTTATATTCTCCATCTTCAGCATTCGGATTTCCCTTACCTCTAACAGCCAGGTAATTCATTTCAGGAACATCCAAAATACTAGGTTTGGTTTTCGGTGCATATAATTCTTTGTATTCTTTTTTAAAATCAAAAGCCATGTCACACAGTCCTTTCGTGAACTACTCGGCACTAAAGTACCGAGCTTCTGGGAACAACACCGCGCAGAAAG
>CAMYQS010000151.1 GCA_947296835.1 uncultured Atopostipes sp. | reverse complement strand
AACCAAGAGTTATTTGGAAACCAAACAGAAGAAGTTTTTCCTTTACTGACTAAAATCATCGATGCAAACAATGACCTTTCCGTACAAGTACATCCTGATGATGCTTACGGACTAGAAATAGAAGGAGAACTTGGTAAAACAGAATGTTGGTACGTATTATCAGCTGATCCCGGTGCGGAAATAATATTTGGTCATAATGCACAATCTGAAGAAGAGTTCCGTAACTATATTAATAATGGTGAATGGGATGAACTACTACAAACCGTGAAAGTTCAAGCTGGAGACTTCTTTTATGTACCAAGTGGAACGGTTCATGCGATTGGTGCAGGTGTTATGATTCTTGAAACACAACAATCGAGTGATACAACGTATCGATTATATGACTATAATCGATTAGATGATGCCGGTAACCCAAGAGAACTTCACATCGAACAGTCAATTAATGTTTCAACCATTCCACATAAAGATAACCAAGAACAACCTGTTGTTGAAACTCTGGAGAATGGAACATTAACAACGCTAGTTTCAAATGACTTCTTTACAGTGTCCGAATGGGAGTTAACTGGTGAAGTTACATTTACACAACAAGCACCATACACATTAATTAGTGTGATAGCAGGTAAGGGTGCATTAATTGTTGAAGATACTACTTATGATATTAAGAAAGGTGATCATTTCATTTTACCAAATGCCGTTAAAAACTGGAAAATCGATGGTAATTTACAAATGATTACTTCTACACAATAAGAATATCTTTACTCAAAAGACGAGAGCTTAGGGCTTTCGTCTTTTTCTTTATTAAAATTGTACATTTATTGTAAATGACTAGACATTTGACTTTGTTTCTGATAAATTATAATATGTATAACGTTTACATATTTAAAGTATATACATTTAACTAGAGGAGAGTTGATTATGAAGTACGAATTTCCAAGCGATTTCTGGTGGGGTTCTGCAGTAAGTGGACCACAAACAGAAGGGGTACATGAAAACGATGGTAAAGGTGCGAGTATTTGGGATCAATGGTATCAAGAAGATCCGGAAGCATTTTTCGACCAAGTAGGTCCTGAAGAAACTTCGCTATTTTATACAAAATATAAAGAAGATATTCAATTAATGAAACAAACTGGCCACAACTCATTTAGAACTTCAATTCAATGGAGCCGTTTAATTCCAAATGGTGTTGGTGAAGTGAACCAAAAAGCGGTTGAATTTTACAATAACGTTATTGACGAATTAATCGCAAATGACATCGAACCTTTTATTAATTTATACCATTTTGATATGCCAATGGCACTTCAAGAAAAAGGTGGATGGGAATCTCGCGAAACAGTTGATGCGTATGTTGAATTTGCAAAAATTTGTTTTGACCTTTTTGGTGATCGTGTTAAAAAATGGTTTACACATAACGAACCGATTGTTCCAGTTGAAGGTGGATACTTGTACCAATTCCACTACCCAAACATTGTGAACATGAAGAAAGCGGTTCAAGTTGGATACCACACAGCATTATCAAGTGCTAGAGCAATCAAAGCGTATCATGAATCAGATCAAGATGGTGAAATTGGAATCATCTTAAACTTAACACCTAGCTACCCAAGAGATGAAAATAACCCAGAAGATGTTAAAGCCGCTAAAATTGCTGATGCAATCTTCAACCGTTCATTCTTAGACTCATCTGTAAAAGGTGAATTCCCAAGTGATTTAATCGAATTATTTGATGAAATTGACCATTTACCAGTTACTGAACCAGGTGACTTAGAATTAATTAAAAATAATACAGTTGATATTTTAGGTGTGAACTACTATCAACCAAGACGTATAAAAGCAAAAGAATCAGATACAAAATTAGCTGATGGCCCTATGCCTGATGACTACTTTGACTACTACGAAATGCCAGGACGTAAAATGAACCCACACCGTGGTTGGGAAATTTACGAAAAAGGTGTTTATGACATCTTAACAAACCTTCGTGAAAATTATGGAAACATTAAATGCTTCATTTCTGAAAATGGAATGGGTGTTGAAGGTGAAGAAAAGTTCATTAATGAAGATGGTCAAGTTGAAGATGACTACAGAATTGAATTCCTAAAAGATCACTTACGTTACATTCATAAGGGATTAGAAGAGGGAAGTAACATCAGAGGCTACCACATGTGGACGTGCATGGACAACTGGTCATGGATGAATGCATATAAGAACCGTTATGGATTCATCGCAGTCGATTTAGACGATAACCGCAAACGTACAATCAAGAAGAGTGGTTACTGGTTTAATGAGTTATCAAACAATAATGGATTTAATGACTAATACAAACAGAAAAACGATTTATCTAATCTCTTAGATAAATCGTTTTTTTGGGTTTAAATTAAACAGCTGAGATGTCTTGACCATCCATTTTACGGTAAACATCGATAACTTCTGTTGCTAAGTCTTTAAATGTGATAGCGTTCATTAGGTGATCTTGTCCATGAACCATTAATAATGTTAGTTCAATATTGTCACCACTTGCTTCTTTTGTTAATAATGATGTTTGTGACTGATGTGCTTGCACTAACGATTCATCAGCTTCTTTTAATTTCTCGATTGCAACATCAAATTGTCCACTTTTCGCTGCATAAATAGCTTCCATCGAAAGGCTTTTTGCATTTCCACCATAAGTAATAAGTCCCATAATTACTTCAATATGTTCATTTTGTTCTGTATTCAAATCAATCTTCTCCCTTTAATCTACTATAAATAATTAATTCATTAACTCAATTGCTGCATTTAATACATTTTCGCCCTTCATCATACCATAATCTTGCATATTGATGACATCAACAGGGATCCCTTTGTCTGCAACTTTCGTTTCATATTGTGATCGCATAAAGCTAACTTGAGGACCTAGTAATAGTACATCGATTACTTTGTTTTTAATGTTTTCATCAGCTTCAGTCGCTGATGTTGCGAAAATTTCGTAATCTAAACCTTTCTCCGATGCTGCTTGTTGCATTTTTGTTACTAATAGGGAAGTACTCATTCCCGCTGAACACACTAACATAATTGTTTTATCTGCCATTATAATTCCTCCTGAGAAATATTTTATATTTTTTGATAGCGTTATCACAATTAATGTCTCTATTATAAATTAAAACAACATAAATGTCTAGTCAAAATAAATGTAAGTATATACAAGTTGTGTTTATTATAAATTTAATTAAAATAATTTTCTTTGCAAAAGTTGTTGTTAACGCATTAAATAATATTTCCAAACAAAAACTATAAGAATTTAAACAAAAGACCAGACATATAATTATTAAGTGATATACTTATTAATGTAAACGTTTTACACAAAATACAAAGGAGTGTTACAGATGAACAATTTTATAGAAAAACTTGGCGAAAAGCTAATGCCGATCGCTACAAAGTTAGGTCAGAATAGATATTTAACAGTTTTACGTGATGCATTTATGCTCTCATTCCCACTTACGATGTTTGGTTCAATCATCGTTGTTATAAATCACTTACCGTTCTTTAGTCCAGATACACAAGGTATGTTGAACGGACTGTTTGCAAGTGGACAAAATGCTACAATGTCTATTTTAAGTGTTTTTGTTACATTTGGTATTGGCTATTATTTATCGAAATCTTATGATGTTGAAGCAGTATTTGGTGGGGTCGTCTCACTAGCTGCATTCTTAATTCTTACACCTTTCGAAATGGTGACTGAAGGTGGAGAAGTTGTTGGTGGAGTCCTTGCATTAGATCGTTTAGGTGCTAAAGGAATGTTCATCGGTATGATCGCTGCATTTATCGCTGCTGAAATCTACAGCCGTTTAAGTAAAAAGGGTTTTACAATTACAATGCCGGAGGGTGTTCCGCCAGCAGTTGCTAAATCATTCTCAGCTTTAATTCCTGCAATTGGTACATTAACACTATTTAACTTATTGAATGCTCTTGTTACAGGCGCATTTAATATTAACTTACACGACTGGATCTACAATGTAATCCAAGCACCTCTAACAGGTTTAGGTACTTCATTAGGTGCAACACTTGTAGCTGTATTCTTTGTTCAGTTACTATGGTTCTTTGGTTTACACGGACAAGTTATTGTTAACTCAGTAATGGATCCACTATGGTTATCAACTGCTCAAGATAACTATGCACACTTTACTGCTGGTGCAGAAGAGCTACCTCATAT
>CAMYQS010000150.1 GCA_947296835.1 uncultured Atopostipes sp. | reverse complement strand
GTACTTTATTCCCAATAACTTGTATGGGTTGAGCCCCCTTATTATAAAGAACTTCCATCACGGTAAATTCCGTTGGGTTTAATCCGTATGATTGCATATCTCTTTTAAGCATGCTTGATACACTACTTGAAGCTCGAAGCAAAATCGTTAAAGCTCTAAGTGACGCTTCTTCTCTGTCCATTACATTCATTCCATTCTATTTACTACTATTATTATTTTAATGCTTTAAATTTTTTGATAAACCAATTACCATAACCGATTAATGCGATGATTTGAAATCCAGCTGTAATAATAATTAAAGGCATACTCTCACGTTGTTCTAAATTTGGAAATACAACTAGTAAAAATGTACAAACGTAAAATACAGCAGTCGCAACTTTTCCAAACCACATTGAGCCGTCCATAAACTCGTCTTTTTTATAAAGAATTATGTTGTTAATGAGTAAAAACAATTCTTTTAAAATAAATAAAATTAATAAGGGCAATACATACGGACGTTGTATGAACATCGCTGCGATTACAGCGACTTGCGTAAGCTTGTCTGCTATTGGATCCAGAAGCTTTCCTAAATCAGTAATTTGATTTGTTTTACGCGCAATAATACCGTCCAATGAATCAGTAATTCCTGATAACAGCAAGATACCTGCTGCCCAATAATAATCTGTTACGACTTCTGCATTAATATACATTGAGATATAGATAGGAATTAGTGCGACTCGTACATACGACAAAATATTTGGAATTGTAAACCAATCTTCTTTTTTTATCACATCAGACCTACTTTCGAAACAGTTTATAATATAATAGTTATTTTATTATATTTTTCACATATTATCAATGAAAGTGACGATATACTCATCATGCATTAAATAAAAAGCGATACTTCGGTTTGAAGTATCGCTTTTTTGGATTATCTTTACGCACCAGAAGGGATTCGAACCCCCGGCCGTTCGCTTAGAAGGCGAATGCTCTATCCTGCTGAGCTACTGGTGCAATTTCACAACAAAAATAATTATACATTTGTATTGCATAAATGTCAACATACAAATTTATATTTCATGTTCTTTTTCTGAAAGTCCCTTAATCGCAATGACTAAATGATTGAAATGATTTTTTGGAACTATTACTCTTTTTCTGATTTTGGAATAGATCAGCTAAATAATTTAGCTTACTTTAGTCTTATGGTTGAAAGGATTCCGAATATAAGAAAAACCGACTGTCCTAAGACAATCGGTTAGACAGTTTTTATAACTGTAAAGTTTTATTAAAATTCTCTAGTCTTAGTTACCTTTAACTGAGTCTTTTAATCCTTTACCAGCTTTAAATGCTGGAACTTTTGTTGCAGGGATTTCGATTTCTTCCCCTGTTTGTGGGTTACGTCCCTTACGAGCAGCACGTTCACGTACTTCAAAACTACCGAATCCGATAACTTGAACGCGTTCACCTTCTGCTAAAGTTTCTGTAACGACCTCAAAAAGTGCTTCTACCGCTGCAGTTGCATCTTTCTTAGTTAAACCAGATTTTGTTGCAACACCGTCGATTAAATCTGCTTTATTTGCCATACTTCTACACCTCCCTAAAAAGCTTTCTTTAGTATAACACTAAACATCACTTTTTATGATCCCATTCATTTGAGAATAAAATAGGTGAAATAGTCAGTTGTTCGACATTTCATTTAAAAAGATAACACATAAGCCTTATAACTGCAATCTTTTTTGAATAATTCTCACCAAATTTCCTCATTTTTATTACTAAGTTCGCTTACGCGGAATGATTTTAATTGGCGTTCCATCAAAATTAAAGTTCTTTCGTAACTGATTTTCTAGGAATCTACTGTATGAAAAATGGAGTAAATCCGTGTCGTTAACGAAGACAATAAAGGTTGGAGGACCAACGGCTACTTGCGTCATATAGAAGACCTTTAGGCGCTTCCCTCTGACTGTAGGCGTCGGGTTCATTGCCAATGCATCCATTAAAACATCGTTTAATACAGATGATTGTACACGTTGCATACTACTTTCGTGCGCTGCTTTAATCATTTCTGGTAATCGATGTAGACGCTCCCCTGTTTCAGCTGATACAAACAACACAGGTGCGTAATCTAAATATTTGAAACGCGTACGGATGTCTCTTTCAAAGTCACGTTGTGTATTTGTGTCTTTTTCGACCGTATCCCATTTGTTTACTAAGATAATGATACTCTTACCCGCATCATGGGCATGCCCAAATACGCGTGAATCCTGCTCTCTAATGCCTAGTTCAGCATCGATAACACATAGTACTACGTTCGATCTTTCAATGGCGCTCATCGCTCTTAACACGCTGTACTTCTCAGTGTTCTCATAAATCTTACCACTCTTGCGAATACCAGCCGTATCGATCATAACGAACTCTTGACCATCTTCATCAAAGAATACTGTGTCGACAGCATCTCTTGTTGTACCTTCTTTAGGTGAAACAATGACTCGTTTCTCTCCTAAAATTTTGTTTACTAAACTAGATTTTCCAACGTTAGGTTGACCAATTAAACTAAATCGGATGACTGATTCGTCATACTCTTCTTCGTAATCATCTCTAAAGTGCTTTACTGTTTCATCTAGTAGATCTCCAAGACCTAAACCATGCGTCCCTGAAATTGGGAATGGCTCTCCTAGTCCTAGTCCGTAAAATTCATATACGCTCGCTCTTTGTTCTGGGTTATCTGCTTTATTTACTGCAAGAACAACCGGCTTTTCAGAACGATGTAAAATTTTCGCTATACTCTCATCTAAAGTCGTTACACCATTTCGAGCATCTACAATAAATATAATAATGTCTGCTTCTTCAATTGCGATTTCAGCTTGACTCTTAATTTCAATATCTAATGGGATGTTATCTAAAGTGATACCTCCTGTATCAATAAGCGCGAACTCTTTACTTAACCACTCACCTTGCCCGTAAATACGGTCTCTAGTAACTCCAGGTTTATCTTCAACAATCGATACACGTTCTCCGATAATTCGGTTAAAAATCGTCGATTTACCAACGTTAGGACGTCCTACGATTGCAATTGTAGGTTTTGACATGCTTTCACCAACTTTCTTAACTATTTTACTTACAGTCTTCTATTATACTATAAAAATAATATACACCCAACTTATTTTGAGCTCAACTAAGTTGGGTGTTTATCTATATTATTCAACTATACGATAAAGATTACTCTTCGTCGTTACCGAATAAACCTTTCAGTTGGTCACCTAATTGGTCACCGATTGTAAACGCTGAGTCATCTTCTTCTTCTCTTAATTGAGGTTGACGAACTTCTGGACGTTTAGCTTTTTTCTTTTTAGGTTCTTCAGTTCTTTCAGGCGCTTCTTCTAAAGCTTTGATTGAAAGTGATACGCGTTGCTCATCTTGATCAACACTTAATACTTTCACTTCAACTTCTTCATTTTCTCTTAAGATTTCGTGAGGTGTTTCTACGTGGCGGTGTGCCATTTCAGAAATGTGAACTAAACCTTCAACACCTGGTTTTAATTCAACGAATGCACCGAAATCTACGATACGTTTTACTGTACCTGTAGCTGTACTTCCTGCTGGGTATTCTTCTTCAATAGCTTCCCATGGCCCAGGTAATAGCGCTTTGTAAGATAATGAAACACGTTCGCGATCTTCATCTACGCTTAGTACTTTAACTTGGATTTCATCTCCAACAGATAATCTGTCTTCAGGATGCTCAACATGCTCATGAGCGATTTCTGAAATATGGATTAATCCATCAATTCCACCTAAGTCAACAAAAGCACCAAAGTTTGTTAAACGTACAACAGTACCTGTAACTTCTGATCCTTCAGTTAAGTTTTCAAGTGCTTCTTCACGTTTACCAGCTTCGTCAGCTTCTAATAACTCACGACGTGATAAGATTAACTGTCTGTTTTGAGGGTCGATTTCAATAATCTTGAATTCGTAAGTGTTTCCTTCAAATTGAGTTAAATCACGAACGAAACGAGTGTCTAATTGAGATGCAGGGACGAATCCTCTAACACCTAAATCAACTGTAACTCCACCTTTAACAACACGGTTTACTTCTGCTTCAACCGTTTCACCGTTGTCAAATTTCTCTTGAAGTTCGTTCCATACTTCGCGTTGGTCTACACGTTTTTTAGAAAGGATAAAACTACCTTGCTCTTTATCGCTAACTACACGTAAAACTGTTACACGAATACGTTCATTAACCTCTACTTCATAAGCAGTGTGCGTCACACGGTGTGGAGATAGTTCACGTACTGGACCG
>CAMYQS010000149.1 GCA_947296835.1 uncultured Atopostipes sp. | reverse complement strand
GACGGACTTTGTTGATAACCCGGTATCTTTATATGCTGCGACGAAAAAGTCGAACGAATTAATGGCTCACACATACAGCCACTTATACAATATTCCAGCGACTGGACTGCGTTTCTTCACGGTTTACGGACCAATGGGAAGACCAGACATGGCGTACTTTAAATTTGCGAACATGTTCTTCAATAACGAAGCGATTCACATCTATAACGATGGAGATTTCACAAACGACTTGTACCGTGATTTCACATTTGTGGACGATATTGTCGATGGCATCATCGGCTTAATGGATGTTCCACCGGTGAAAACAGAAGATACTGCGGCACATACGGTGTTCAACATCGGGAATAACGATCCTGTGAAATTAATGGACTTTATTACGAGTTTAGAAACGGCCTTAAGTAACTCGCTAGGTCGTGAGGTTGAGTTCGAGAAAGTTTACGAGCCAATCAAACCAGGCGACGTTCCTGCGACGTATGCGAATACGGAAAAATTACAAGCAGCAATCGGCTACAAACCAGATACGAGTATTCTAGATGGACTACAAAAGTTCACGGACTGGTATGTAGAGTACTACAAAGTAAACGAATAATTTAAGCAGACACTTGAGACATTCACTTGTTTCAGGTGTTTTTTTGATTATTTTTGAAATCGATTCCTTTATGGAGATGAATTGTATACAATTGCTTTTAATTACAAGCATAGGAGGAGCGTATTTGAAGAAATCAAGGGCTAGTTTATTAAGTGTATTTGTCTTGTCAGCAGCTGTACTGGTTTTCATTTTACTAAGGTGGGATTTTGCGACGGATACGGAAGGTGACGTAGAGATTTCAGAAACACAATTAGATGCTCAATTAATTGAGCGGGAAGTGCCATCGGACGTTTTGGATGAAATGGATTACTTTCAAAAATTGAATATTATTACTCACCTTGATGAGGGCGAACGATTTGTAGGCTACACGGAGTACGATGTGGAATTTTACGAAGACGGGCTCAAGCGCTACATTAATCCAAAGAGTGAAATGGATTTAGAAGTCGTGGTGTTCAAACAGGATAGCATTTATAATTTTTTCCCAAGTTTTAAGTGGGATGCGAAAGTGCGACTAAGCAATGATACATTCGGATTTTCACTGGATGAACGATATTGGACGACCGTCGCCGGAGAAGTTGGGCTGAGTGTGTACCTAGAAAATTCTGATGAAGAGGTCAAAGATTTCTTCCGCTATGACCGCGCGTCGAACTCGACTTTTCACAGTCATAGCTTTACGATTCTAAATCAGGATGGCAATAAGAATGCGCGCGATTATTCAGGGCATGCGCATTTCAAAGCAGAAAGCTTAGCGGATGAAACAGACACAAGGATTACACTTAGCTATACGAAAAATCCAGTATATTTTATTGACTTTGGGCTCTTTGTGTTTGGGATAGGTGATGATGAAACTAAAGTGAAAGAAACAACTTATCCATTGATTTGGGAATAAAATAAACGAATAGCATACGTGAAGCAGAATTTTTTGTTTTCAAAATCACGTAAAAAGAAATGTATCCATGATAGTGTTATAATTGTGGTGACAACCTGTCCGTTGAACGATTGAAGTCGAGGTGATTTCATGCAGTTTGAAGACTATACATTAAATCAAGAATTTGAGAGTATTGGCATGTGGACGCCGGATTATAAGCAACTCGATGCGGCGGTGACGGGTGTCTTTAGTGTGACCAATGGCCAATATGAATTAACACTCTTTGGTTTCACGAATCATTTTGAAAATAAGCGGATGATTTATGGCTACACTGAAGATGGCAAATTGATTTGGATACCGAATTTCAAAAAGCCGACTGACCCGAAAGCGGACGCTCGTTTTGCGGTGACGCATATTGAGGTTGATGCATTTTATTTATTTGAAGTGAACCCAAAATATTTCACAGGGCCAAATATTATTGTGGATGCCTTTGATCAAATTTTCCAGAATTCACGATTTGACTTTCAGATTCATCATTTATCATTTTCTACGAATCATTTGTTGGAGTGGATGGGGCAGCAGCCTTATCATTTTGATGAAAAACAAAAACAAGAGCTCCGTATTCCTTATGGCACGGTAAAATCAGAGCAGTATCCGTTGCCGAATAAGTTGATGCTGCAATTTGATTTGAAGCAGTCGATTTCACAAAAAGAAACGGACATTCACGTGGAGAGTGCAGCGGAAATAACCATCCAAAAACAAGATAAAAATAAAATTTGGTTTAGAAAACTACACAAAGAAGCGCTCAGCGTGGTAAAGTTAATTGATTTTTTAGGTGGTTGGGTGAACGAATTTACTGACCTCCATTTTGATATTAACCCAGGGATTCGCGGTAGTTATTTATTTCATCAAAGTCATGTGACCAGCGATTATACCGAGCAGGAAGTGCATACGACGTATTTAGACTTGGAGCATACATTTCACAAAGTACTTTTGAATTATGTGGATAAGCGGAAGAAGCTTGATTTAGTGCTGGACGATTATTTGAGTGAGTACTATTTGGTAGAGTTTTATGAAACGAAATTATTGAATTCGATACGAAATCTGGAAATATTTCACCGGAATTTTATTGAACCGCGTGAAATGGTGAAAAAAGACGAAGGCATTGAAGAGGCGCGTGCGCAGATTATTGATTTTATCAATGAGGAAGTGCCGGAAAAATATCAAGGGCGCTTTCGATCTCAGGTATATTATCAGCCAGAGAAAAGTTTGCGCAAGCGGATGGATTATTTAATTAAGAATTTGCCAGATGACGTGTTTGATGCGCTCCAGATTAAGGCGCCAAAACGTCGAAAGTCACGCTCGATTGGCTCGTTTGTGAATCGTTTAATTGAAACACGACATTATTATACGCATGGCGATTTTTCGGAGAATTATCCTTCGCGCATTGTCGAGTTGGATCAGATTAAGCGTGTGAATCGGACGCTGCGGAAAATTTGTTTATATTATGTGTATACGGAATTGGGGATTTCAGAAGAAATTATTTTTAAGAAAATATGTTAGATATTGAGAGGAAGAGAAGCTTATGTTGGTGCCGATTATGTTGGTGATTATATTTACATTATTAAATGGGTTTTTCTCAGGTTCCGAGATGGCGTTTATTAATGCGGATGAGAAGAAGTTAGAAAGGCAAGCAGAAGAAGGGGACCGAAAAGCCCGCTTAGCCTTGCTGTTAAACAAAAATCAGAACCGAGTATTGGCGGTTGTACAAGTTGCGATTACACTTATCGGAACGCTGAACTCAGCTTTCGCGACGAGTGGTTTGTCACAGTACTTATCACCATATATTGGCCAACAAGGTGCCGCGATTGTGATTTCATTAGTCGTGACGGTGTTGACGTTAATCTTTGGTGAGCTGTTGCCGAAGTCAATTGGTCAAGCCGTTCCAGAAAGCTACTCACGTTTTTCAGCTGGTATTTTAAACTTTGTTTATAGAGTGTTTAAACCAGTTGTTTGGTTTTTGACAAAAGCTTTGTCATTTTTCCAGTCACTCTTACCAATCGATTTTTCCAATCAAGACGATTTATTAACATTCTCGAACATTCGTGAGATTGTGGTTCAAGGTGGAGAACAAGGTGTTCTTGAGACGGAAGAAGTTGGCATGATGCAGGGCGTTCTAAAATTAAATCGAAGGAACGCGCGTGAAGTTATGGTGCCACGTCGACAAACACTGATGATCAATTTAAGTAAAGGTCGTGCGGAAAACCACGAGCTGATTTTGAACACGATTTACTCACGTATACCGGTTTATGAAGACAATGCGGATAATATTTTAGGATTTGTTTTAGTGAAAGATTACTTACGAGCGGTAACCATTGCGGGTGATTATAATGAAGTCGATATTCGAGACTTGGCGTATGATCCGTTAATCGTGCCAGAGACGTTGATGCTGGATGATTTATTTGAAAGAATTCAAATAACGAGTAACCATATTGCGATTGTAAAAGATGAGTACGGTCAAACAGTTGGGATTATAACGTTAGAAGATATTATTGAAGAAATCGTTGGTGAAATTTACGACGAATCGGATACCGAACTACATGCTGAAATGGTCGAGAAGATCGATGACAAGACTTGGTATGTGGAAGGATTAATGAATATCAATGACTTCAACGAAAAGTTTGGTACGATTATAACGAGTAATGAGGTCGATACAATTGGCGGTTATTTCACACTGAAAGCTCAGATTATTCCGAGCGCCGAAAAAATTGGAACGACATTAATTGAAGAACCATATGAAATGGAATTAATCGAAGTAGCGG
>CAMYQS010000148.1 GCA_947296835.1 uncultured Atopostipes sp. | reverse complement strand
CTCGACTGGTGCTAGAAGATGGCAAGACAAAGATAGTCGAAGTCAGTGAGCTTAAAATTGGTGATGTGCTGCAAGTATTGAACGGTGACCAGGTACCGATTGATGGCACGATATTAAGTGGCTCGACTTCAATTGATGAAGCGTCCATTACAGGTGAAAGCATGCCTCAAGAGAAATCAACTGGGGACGACGTTTTTGGTAGTACGATAAACGGGACAGGATCGTTTACGATGGAAGTCACCAAAACAGAAGAGAACACCGTATTCGCAAGTATTTTAAAATTAGTGAGTCAAAACCAAGGTAATCAAGTTAAAGTAGCGACTCGTATTCAAACGTTTATTCCAAAATATGTAACGCTTGTTTTAATTATGGTGCCTTTGATTATTATGGGGGGTCCCATTTTACTCAATTGGACTTGGGCTGATAGTATTTATAGAGGACTCGTGGTCTTAGTGGCAGCCTCACCCTGTGCGTTAGCGGCTGCAACGGTATCGGCGACACTGGCATCGACTTCGAATTTAGCGAAGAACGGTGTGCTATCAAAAGGTAGTTCGTATTTATCACAATTGGGTAATATTAATGCCATTGCTTTTGATAAAACGGGTACGTTAACAAGAGGGAAACCTCAAGTGACGAATTCGTATTTCACAGATGTGGTGGATGAACAGCGCATAATAGATATCATCGTCGCTTTAGAGAAAGAAGCGAATCACCCGTTAGCGAATGCGATTTTAGAAGGATTCCAAGCGGATGAAATGCTATCCATAGAGGTAACCAATGAAATTGGTAAAGGTTTAACCGGAAATATTGGTGGCAAAGACTACCGAATTGGCAAGCCGACTTCTTTTGAAAAGGTATCAGATGAGTTTACGCGCTTGAATGAAAAGTGGGCAACCGAAGGGAATACCGTCGTTTATGTTTCAGAAGACGAAGTAGTTGTAGGTGTGATCGGCTTGATGGATGTACCAAATAAAGAAGCGAAAAGTATGATTGAATACTTTAAGAATCAGGGCATTCATACGACACTCATCACTGGCGATTCTGAAATGACCGGTAAAGCTGTCGCGAAAGAGTTAGGAATCGATGAAGTTATAGCGGATGTTATGCCGGAAGATAAGTCGACGATAATTGACCAGCAAAAAGAAAAGTATGGCATTGTCGCAATGGTAGGTGACGGTGTTAATGATGCACCGGCACTTGTGAATGCGGATGTCGGTATTGCGATGGGACAAGGAACCGATGTCGCAGTAGAAGTATCTGATTTAGCATTGATGCAAAATGATCTCGGTAAATTAGTCAATGCACACAAACATGCGGTGAAGATGAATAAAATCATCTGGCAGAATATCATATTTTCGATGGCTGTCGTACTGTTCTTAGTCAGCGTGAGCTTCCTAGGCTTAGCGGATATGACGCTTAGCGTGATTGTTCATGAAGGAAGTACCATCGTTGTTATCTTAAACGGACTCCGATTATTGCGTAGTTCCAAATAAATAGAATAAAATAAAACCTGTCTAGGTCTCACACACGTGATGATTTAGGCAGGTTTTTTATATTGTATCAGTCTTTATTTATACATAGAAAGTAATCTTACAAACGGATGTCTGCAACTGATTTTTGCTTTTTTTTATCTTAGACGAATGCGTCAACTTATTGTGAACGCATTTCATCAAGAGGCTCTACAGCTATCATCTTAACTAATCGAAAGTATTATTAAAGGTTATTATAAATCGCATGATAATTGTACTATTATTAGTGTAAGAAAGCGCTTCAATAGTGGGCGTAATTGAATTCGGAAATCAACTGATTTATATAATCAATCGATAGTTCAAAACGGAAGGAAGATTACATGAAAGAAGTAGTAATCGTATCAGCAAAAAGAACGGCACTTGGGACGTTTGGGGGAGCTTTTAAAGACGTTTCACCCGTCGAATTGGGGCAGGTGGCGGTTCGCGGAGCGCTAGCAGATGCCAACTTAGATGCGAATTTAGTCGACGAGGTTATCTTAGGTAACGTACTCGGCGCAGGACAAGGACAGAACATTGCCCGACAAGTTTCGATTCAAGCGGGGATTCCAGAGACTGTACCTGCATTTACAATCAACAAGGTCTGTGGATCGGGATTGAAGTCAGTAGTTTTAGCAGTACAAAGTATTTTAGCTGGAGACAACGAGATTGTTGTAGCAGGTGGAACTGAAAATATGAGTATGGCACCTTACGTCGTTCCTGGCCAAAGATGGGGTCAGCGCATGGGCGATGGGCAATTAGTCGATACGATGTTGAAGGATGGCTTAACGGATGCATTTAGCGATATTCACATGGGTGTGACGGCTGAAAACATCGCAGAGAGATTTGAAATTAGCCGCGAAGATCAAGACCAACTAGCCGCAGAAAGTCAAAATAAAGCAGAAGCAGCAATAAATGCAGGGAAGTTCGATGATGAAATAGAACCCGTGCCTGTTCCCCAACGTAGGGGTGAGCCCGTTATTGTCGATAAAGATGAATACCCAAGAGCGGGTGTGACGGCGGAAGGTCTTTCGAAATTGCGTCCAGCATTCAAAAAAGATGGAACGGTAACGGCAGCAACGTCATCAGGAATCAACGATGGAGCGGCAGCTATTATCTTAATGAGCAAAGAAAAAGCAGAAGAATTAGGTTTAGAGCCATTAGCGACGGTCAAATCATACGCGAGTGCGGGTGTTGATCCGAAGATTATGGGAACGGGCCCGATTCCAGCAACGCAAAAAGCGTTAGAGAAAGCGGACTTATCAATTGATGATATGGACTTAATCGAAGCCAACGAAGCATTCTCAGCTCAAGCGCTGTGTGTGGTTCGTGGATTAGAAGCGAATATGGACAAAGTAAACGTAAACGGTGGAGCAATAGCGATTGGTCACCCAATTGGAGCAAGTGGTGCTCGGATTTTAGTGACGTTGTTGCATGAAATGAAACATCGTGAATCAAAACGAGGTCTAGCGACATTATGTATCGGTGGCGGTCAAGGCATTTCAATGATTGTCGAACGATAATTCAAGATGGAACCGACAAAAAATGGGAGGCATTATGAAAGAGTATAAAGCAATTCTATTTTCACAAGAAAATAACGTAGCAACCATTACAATTAACCAGCCACAATCAATGAACGCATTAACGGCAGAGATTTTAACTGAGATTGGTTCAGCAATTGATGCCGTTGAAGCGGACGAATCGATTCAGGTACTCGTGATTACTGGAAGCGGCGAGAAGTCGTTTGTAGCAGGAGCGAATATCAAGGGCTTTGTTGAAATGGATACCAAACAAGGAACCGAATTTTCACAATTAGGCAACGAGGTCTTTTACAAGCTATCAACTTTAAGACAACCAACAATTGCGGCAGTAAATGGCTATGCCTTAGGTGGCGGAATGGAATTAGCGATGGCTTGTGATATCCGAGTGGCATCAGAGAATGCAATTTTTGGACAACCAGAAGTAGGCTTAGGTATCCCACCGGGGTTTGGTGGTACGCAAAGATTACCAAGATTAATCAACCCAGCGATTGCGAAGGAACTGATTTTTACAGGACGCAATGTGCGTTCAGATGAAGCGAAAGAAATAGGCTTAGTAAACAAAGTTGTTCAGCAAGAAAACTTAATGGATGAAGTGATGACATTAGCTGGTCAAATCATGAAAAATGCACCGTTAGCCGTCGAAAAGTCAAAACAACTAATTAATGAAGGACTCGATATGTCCTTAGAAGACGGTATTCAGATGGAATCAGATGGCTTCGGTAGCCTATTTGCGACGGAAGACCAGAAGATTGGTGCAAAAGCATTCATCAATAAAGAAAAACCAACATTTAACCGTGAGTAGAATGTGAGTAAGAGAGGGAAAGAACATGACAAAAGTTGACCATAGTTATTCAGAAGATATTTTTAAATATTCTTCAAAATTATCGGAAGGCGAGAAGAGAGTATTAGCTCACCTACGTGACCAGTTAGAAGAAAAGATTCGTCCGCATTTAATTGATGCGACGGAAAATGCCTACTTACCGAAAGATGTGATTATGGATGTATTCAAATCTGTTCGTATTATGGACCATCCAGATTTATTTGAAGGGCGCGATAATGCTTGGAGAACAAGTGAAATCTATAACGCCTTTTTATACTTAGAATTAGCGAGATTTGACCCATCAGTAGCAACTTTCTATACGGTGCATGGCGGCTTAGGATACAACGCGGTATTGATCGGTGGAGACGAAGAGCAAATCGAACGCTTTGCATCTAAATTCAGAACCTTTGAATGGCAAACGTGTTTTGGTTTAACAGAACCAGATCATGGATCGGATATTGCAGGTG
>CAMYQS010000147.1 GCA_947296835.1 uncultured Atopostipes sp. | reverse complement strand
GTTCCATTCATTACGCTTAATATATTCAGGTATAATGATGGTTGCCAGCTACTGAAGGCCGGTGCAGTTTGCCAAATTTGTGGTATTGCAAAGAGTCCGACTACAATTAAAATGGTTAAATAAGAATTTCGGATAAACCAACTGAGCCCCGTTGTCAGTAAAATTAGGACATAGCTTAATAACATCGATAGTAAAATCATGATGCTTAAATACTGCCACAGTGGAATATAATTGATTCCGTCTTTAAAGTAAATATCAGTCGGGTAAATAAGGCTACCGCTTGTATCAATCAAGCGACCAACCACATAACTAATCGCGAGTCCAACCAACATCGTGCTCCAAAACAGACTAAAGATATAGCCACTGCGCACGCGCCATTTCGTTTTCCAAGAAATCGGCACTCCATGCGTCACACTCCAGTGGTTAACATGGTCTTTTGTGAAATGATCCGCCGCCAATAAAGCGATAAAGAAAAATAAGAAAATACCTGAAATCATTTCAACTTCTGCCTTTATTACTTGAGAAGCTGAGAAATAGTTCCACTCCACATTCAGCCCACTTTCGGATAAAGCAGTAAAGAATCGCTCTTCTTTTTCCACTTCTTCAAGTGGTGGTAAATAATCGCGAACTAACAAGTCATGTGAACCAAACTCTGTCGCTTCATGTAAGAACTTATTATTATCCACAAGTTGCTGTCCAATTTCAGTATAGTCTGGGACGAGTAATAACTCATCTGCATCCCCTTTTTCTTCTCGTAATAAATAATAACTTTGCACAGCTAAAGCAACTGAGTTTCCACCTAGACGCTGCTGTACCTCTTTCCCCAGCTCCCCTTCAAAATGTTGCGTCGGTATCATACGGTAAATTTCATTTTCTTCATGGTATTCTTGTTTCATTTCAGAATAAGGGAACGTAAGGTTTTGTTGGCGATAAATAAGCGAAAAAGATGCAAAAAAGATAAAGAACATTACTAGTAAAACGCGTGATTTAGGATCACGTAAAATGCGTAAACCCGTCCAATTGATTATATTTTTCATTTATTTCGCCCCCTTTGCCGTAAACTTCTGACGTGTTATGCGTTTTGAGGTAATGTATAGAATAATCTCAACCACTAAAATGGTCAGCCCTAAAACAACCAGCCCACTCGTGTAAACCGTTAAGCCCCGAATAGCCGGCACCAATGCATGTCTTCCAGCAATCACCTGTCCCAAGTCGATATAACTAATCGGTAGAAACCCTAAGTTAAACGGTAAAATATCTGCTGCAGCCCCATCTAAGTAAATACTTGAAAAGAATACGATAAATACTAAACTCGCCATAGAAACGATCGACTGGCGCGTCCATAAACTAATCAACGTATTTAAACGGCTGAATAAAATAAATAGGATCAGAATATAGGGTACTGTTCGAATGAGGAACCAGCCAACGGTTTCTTGCGGAAAACTTATCGGATAATGCAGGCCACCAAAACCATGTAGTACACCATTCAATATGTAAAATGCCCCAAAGAAAATTGTATAAAAAGCAAGGACAAATCCAAGTGCCGTCATCGACTGGACTAATAAATAGCTACGCCAGTTCAACGGAACCCCAGATTTTTGTGACTTTAAGGTTAGGTCTTTCGTATGTACATCACTAATCATAAAAATAAGTCCACTTAATAAAATTAAAGGCCCTGCCCCAATTAAAAATAAATGAAGTTGTTGTAAGCTCGTAATTTCATGAAGAATATGGAAGTTTAAATCTGGAACAGACTCCCTAAATGCCCAGCTTTTTAAGAACATGAGATCATCCCCAAACAAGTTATAAAACATCGTGGAGATATCCGTCTCTGCTTCTTTCGGTTCTTCCATCATTTGTAAATCTAAGTATCGGTAAATGTCACCGTGACGTAGCGTCGTTAACAATTCTCGCTGCGTACCAAATTCATATTCTTGATTGATGTATGCCGTTGTTTGCGTCATAATGCTTGGCACAATCAATCCATTCTTCTTCGCATTATCTGCTTGCACACCATTTCCAATCATTTCTGTCTCCAATTGAGCCATATCCATATCATACTCACTATGAAAATGTGGCGCAAAAATAATGACATATACGACCATCAACATAAGCATAATACTCATAAACAATCGGTTCTTCTGATTTCGCCACATGTACTTCACAGTCTCTTCTATCGTTTGCCTGACCTTTCCCAAATGTATCACTTTCCTTTATTTTCTATACCTTAAAAATTCCAATCACTAACAATTGTCTCAGCTCTATAAAAATCGGTCTCGAACTCTGGATTATACTGTTTGTCTGCTTCTGAAATCGGCAAGCGAATTTCATCAAACATGGTATGCTCTGGATTTTTAAACCCAATTTCACCAAAAGAGTCATCTTTTAAAACAAAGCGACTGCCGACTAATTGAGGTTCTTCAAGATCTTCATGAAATGAAATGCGTTGAGAGTGCCGGAACAAATCACCATTCTCTCGTACAAAATAGTGTGAATAACCATTGGTGCCTAAATAAGTTAGTGGCTCCTGAATCACGGTCTCTTCATATAAAAGCATTTCACGTAAAGCGTCCCTATCATTAAGTTCTGAATAATACATCTCTTCTGACGAGCCATAGGCGTTGTAGCCAAAGTACGTCGGCACCCGATCACGTATGAGTGGATTGATGTGCATTGCCTGTTCTAAATAATCGTGATATTGAACGTGACCAATCCCACCAATTAACATCAGAACTGCCGCAAATCCAAAAAGAAATATAAAAGGCTTCTTTCGTTTACCTTTTGCCGTATACGTAAACGTGAAAATCATGACGATCAGTGTCAGCACGATTAACGAAAAAATATTCATCAGCCAATGCTCGTAAAATCGTTCCGCGTTTTGCCAAAATTCAACCGTCATCTATTGATTCCTCCCAAGCCAAATTGTATGCGTTTTTAATTTAAATTACCTGATTTAATTCGTATTTATTTCCTACGCTCCTTTTCAACATTAGAATTTTATGAACAACTGTGTATATTTTAATAATCTTATCATAAACAAAAGAATCAACCAAGGGAATTTATTCTTTTTTACATTATTTACAAATAATTATTATTCTTCCATTTCCTCCCCGTATACAACATTATCTACTACCGATTCGAATACCTAGCAACAACTTGTAGCATCCGCTATATTCCTTGTTTTTTAACCTAAAAAGGCAATTCCACAATTTTTTCACAAAAATCAATCTCATGAAAATATTCAGATTAATTTTTCATGAAATTGTGTTCCGTGAAATATTCCAGTGCGTTTTTTCATCAAATCCTGTTTGGTGAAAAATTCTCATTTCGATTGAAGCCTATGGTATAGTTTCAAAAAGAATCGAAACGTACATACGCATCATTGTACCGATTGTGTTTATCGGACTGGGTTTCTATATTATGATTGAGAATGATGCGATCCAGACGCTCTTACAATTTACCGGGTAATCAAAAAGACACTAGCCCAGCTGAGGGATAGTGTCTTTTGTACTTTTTGGATCTAGGCTGAGTCTGATTTACTACTATTTCAAAATAGTAGTATTTTCGAGGGTGAAAAATACTACTAAATGAAAATAGCTGTATCCTTTAAAATATATTTACTACTATTTCAGAATAGTCTGATTTCTCGGTACTAAATTTACTACTATTTCAATTTAGTTGTATTTTAAGATGAAAAAGAGACCCCACTACTGGAGGCCTCGATAAAATCATTATTTCAGTAAATCAATTAACCAATTTGTGTCATCGGCTGGTATCAAATAAATGGTGTTCGTATCCTCAACTCGCATTATAGTACTCGATTGATCTCCTTCTCCAACCCACAGATAGTATTGCTGCTTGCTCCCATTCCCAAGTTCAGCTTCGATATCATATTCCGGAGCAGCGATATCGACTATGCCATCTTGTTTCACCGCATCTTCAAATATTTCTTCGAACATATCGACCGTCTCTTCATCTTCATATACTGCAAAAAAATCGGTATTGATTTCATCAAAGCCCATAGATTCTGAAATGCTGACTTTTACAATATCGCTTGAGTCTGCACCGTCGATTTGACAGCCCATAAGAACAACCGGAATAACGAGCAACGACAGAGCAACTAAAAAAATCTTCTTCATCTTGAATACCTCCATTTTCTTATTCACGAATTTTTTTATTATATCGATAAAAACAATATTTTCTATCCCAATATATACGCATCCCAAGAATCTTTCCAGTCATACACATACTGATTTAACAAAGCAGACGCATAAGGGGCAACATCATCCGCTTCAATTTCAACAACATCGAAGGCTTCAATCAATTGATTCGCCACGTCTTTATAGAATACTTCATAGG
>CAMYQS010000146.1 GCA_947296835.1 uncultured Atopostipes sp. | reverse complement strand
ACATGACTGTTAATCATGCTGTCGCAGGTTCGAGTCCTGCTTGCGGAGTTTTTTTTATCTTTAGGACGAAAGTCCTGATAAAAACAGTCTAAATGAATAAAAGAATGAATTAGAAAAACGTTAATTTGAGGTGTTGATGAATGTTCTAGCATTCGTCAACACCTTTTTCATTTACATAGCTAAAATACTCCAAAAAAACACAGAAAACTTTCGACATTTCAACAATTTATGTTATCATAAGTAGTGAAGATTTCAGAGAGGGGTTCAACCAATGTATGACTTTTTTACAAACTTAATGGTTATCTTATCAATTTTTTCAATTATCGTAATTGCGATTCAACCAACAAAAACAAAGAGCTCATCGAATGCCTTTATGGGTGGTAGTGAATTATTCACTCAAACAAAAGCTCGAGGATTCGAAGCATTCTTATTAAAAGTAACGGTTGTTTGTTTAACATTATTTATTGCTATTGCACTAATTTTAGTGAATATTTAATTTTAAATACGAGACATGATAAACCTATCTGTGCGATTGAATGGAATGAAGAGCCATTTTTTAAACATCTTCTTCCTCTAAATTCGACAGGTAGGTTTTTTTAATAGAACGTATAAACCAAAAAGTAGTTATGCAGCGTAATCTGTTGTAAAATAAGGATTGTCAAATATTATGAGGTGAATGAAAGAAAATGAACAAAATCAATCGCACGTATAAACAAAATGGACCAAAAGCAATCATTCTAATTCATGCCTTTACCGGTACACCGACAGACGTTTTGAGTGTCGGAAGAGCATTGGAAAGAGAGAACTATACGGTTCTCATGCCAACGCTAGATGGACACGGACATGACGATCCAGATGAAATTTTTAAATATGGGATTAACGACTGGGTGAAAAATGGACAAGAAGCTTACCAACAATTGGTTAATGATGGCTATACGGACATCTCTGTTTTTGGACTTTCCCTAGGCGGGATTATTGCAACGGATATTATGTTAAATAATATTGTACGCAGCTACGGGACGTTCTCCTCACCAGTTATTGCTCGATACGAGAGTAATGTACCCGAAAACTTCTGGATGTGGTACAAGTTTAAGAAGAAAAAGCTTGGTGAATCTGAAGAATCGGTAGAGAGTCGTAAAGAGGAAGTCTTAGAAAAACTCGATAACATCCTGACAGGTATTAACGAACACTTATTGACACTTGAACCAGAGTATCCAGCAATTGATTTGCCTGTATTCATTGGACAAGGTGGTCGAGATGAAATGATTGACCCAGAAATCGCTACGGAATTCAAAGGGCTGCTAACAAATGCAGAAGTAGACTTCCACTGGTATGACGAGGCGCCACATGTCATTACAACAGGCCGTGCTGGGAAAGAAACACAAAACGATTTAATCGCATTTGTAAACAAACACGCTTAATGATAAACAAACTTACAGAGAATGTAAGTAGAATGGAGGTTAGAAAATGACCCAAGAAAATAAAAAATTAAAAGAAACCGTCTTCCGATATATGGAAGAAACAGGCCAAGATAGCTACAATGTCAATGACATTAGTACAGCTTTAGGTCATGACTCTGCCGATGAATTTAAAGAAATAGTGAAAGTATTGGCAGCGCTCGAACGCGATAAACGCGTCTTCCTAACAAATGATGGGAAATTTAAATTACTAGAACCAGAACAAACTTTTATCGGACGATTTAGTGGTACAGAACGCGGATTTGGATTTGTAGACATTCCTGATTTTGATAAGGATGTTTTCATTTCACCAGATAAAACAAACACAGCTTTAGATGGTGATACTGTACGAATAGATATCACAAAAGAAGCAGAACCTTGGAATGATCGTTCAGCTGAAGGTGAAATCGTAGAAGTCATGGAACGTGGAGTATCGACAATTGTTGGTGAATTCCACGCATACAAAGATGATGAAGTAAAAGAGATGGATCTTTACGGATACGTATACCCGCAAGAACGTAAGTTAAAACGACTAACCGTTCAAATCGGTGTAAATGGAATCCGTCCCGTAGACGGACAAATTGTGTTAGTTGAAATTACACAATTCCCACGCTATAAAGATGAAGACTTAATCGGGATTGCTCAGAAAGTTATTGGACATAAAGACGACCCAGGTATCGATATCTTATCGATTGCATACAAACATGGTATTCAACCTGAATTCCCTGAAGAAGTATTAGAAGAAGTGGAAGATATCCCTTCTGAAGTATTACCTGAAGAGATTGAAGGGCGTAGAGACTTACGTGATGACATCCTCGTTACAATTGATGGTGAAGACGCGAAAGACTTAGATGATGCCATTAATATTAAGAAATTAGACAACGGGAACTACCTGTTAGGCGTGCATATAGCAGACGTTGCTCACTATGTACAAGCAGGAACAGCCATTGATAAAGAGGCTTATGAACGTGGAACAAGCTCGTACTTAATTGACCGAGTCATTCCAATGTTACCTCAAGAATTATCAAACGGAATTTGTTCATTACACGAAAACGTAGATCGCTTAACGCTAAGTGCTGAAATGGAAATTAACCAACGTGGAGACGTTGTAGATTATGACATTTTCCCAAGTGTAATGCGTTCGTACCGTCGTATGACGTACACGGATGTTAACCGTATGATTGATGACGAAGATCCAGCAATGATTGAAAAACATGCTGACTTAATCGGCATGTTCCGTACAATGAATGAGCTACACCTAATCTTAGAGAAGAAACGAACACGTAATGGTGCATTATCGTTTGATTCAAATGAAGTGCATTTCAACATGGGAGAAGATGGGAAACCAATCTCAATCGAACTTGAAGAACGTGGTGTCGGTGAACGAATGATTGAATCATTCATGCTAGCGGCAAACGAGACAGTGTCTGAACACTATTCAAGAGCAGATTTACCAATCCTATACCGTGTGCATGAACAGCCAGACGAAGCGAAAATGCAAAACTTTGTTGAGTTCTCATCAGCTTTAGGTGTTCGCATTAAAGGAACAAAAAACAATATTTCACCTAAAACTCTACAAGGTATTTTAGATGAAGTAGCTGGAGAACCATACGAACAAGTTGTAAACATGTTAATGTTACGCTCAATGCAAAAAGCACGTTACGACGTACAATCACTTGGACACTATGGGCTTGCGACTGAATTTTACTCGCACTTCACAGCGCCAATTCGTCGTTATCCAGACTTAACGTTACACCGTTTAATTCATTACTACGATGAAGTCGGTACAAGTAAAAAAGATATTCGCTACTGGGAAAAAGAATTACCTGAAATTGCAGAAAATACATCTGCAGCTGAACGTCGTGCAATTGATGCTGAACGTGAAGTAGAAGACTTGAAGATGGCAGAATACATGCTAGATAAAGTTGGACAAGAATTTGACGCGATGATCGTGTCGATTACGAATTTTGGGATGTTTGTTCAAGTAGAAGAGGCTGTAGAAGGTCTAATTCACTTATCAACGATGAAAGACGACTATTATGAGTTTAACGAACGTGGTATGATACTAGTAGGTAAACGAACAGGACGTCAATTCCGTATTGGTGAAACAGTACGTGTGAAATTAGTGAACGTAGACGTCGATGAATATGATATTGACTTTAACTTAGTCGATAACAAAAAATCGAAGAAAAAAGCAGCACCAACGAAACCAAAAGATCACAAAAAACCAAAACAAGCTAAAAAACCAGAATTTGAAATTCGTAGCCGTGATGCAGACAAAACACGTAAGAAACGTCGTAAATCACGCCGAAACAAACGTAAAAAAGATTAGAATTGGAAGGTGAGCGTATTGTCTAAGACAAAACATCAAAACCCGACAATCGCTAATAACCGAAAAGCAAGACACGATTTTGACATCTTAGAAACGATTGAAGCAGGAATCGTTTTGAAAGGTACCGAGATTAAATCGATCCGTCGGGGACAGATTAGTCTGGGAGATGGTTTTGCAGGCTTTCGAGGCGATGAGTTATGGTTATATAACGTGCATATAGCACCATTTAAGGAAGGGAATCAATTTAACCATGATCCCCTTCGTGTCAGAAAACTACTCTTAAAACGTAAGGAATTAGAGCGTTTAATTGGATTTGCACATGAAGCAGGTCAATCAATTGTTCCGCTGAAAGTGTACATCAAAAATGGAGTGGCTAAAGTATTGCTAGGGCTAGCTCGAGGTAAGAAGAAGTACGACAAACGAGAGAGTCTAAAACGTAAAGACCAAGAACGCGATATTCAGCGTGCGCTGAAAGATCGCTACAACTAGAATAAAATAAAACACCACGTGTTCTCTAAAATGAGAACACGTGGTGTTTTTGTGTTTATATTATTTTTACTCGTCATCTTCTGCAGTCGCACCTGAGACAGCA
>CAMYQS010000145.1 GCA_947296835.1 uncultured Atopostipes sp. | reverse complement strand
ACTGTATTTTAAGTCAGGTAAGCTTACATCAATGATCTCAGCACCTAACTCTTCTAACTTGTTTACAGCCTCTTTAACCATTTCAAGAACGCCTGGTGTTACCTTATCAGCGTCAAATAGTTCTTTTGGAACACCAATTTTTAAGCCTTTAATATCTTGGCCAATTTTTTCAGTGTAATCGATTGAAACATCCGCAGAAGTCCCATCTTTTTCATCTTTTCCGCTAATCGCGTTTAAGATAACCGCATTATCTTTAACGGTACGAGTCATTGGTCCAATTTGGTCTAAACTTGATGCAAAAGCAATCGCACCGTAACGAGAAACTGTTCCATATGTTGGTTTGATTCCAACTAGGTTCGTATATGAAGCAGGCTGACGAATAGATCCGCCTGTATCTGTTCCTAATGAAACGGGAACCATACCTGCTGCTACGGCTGCTGCTGAACCACCTGAAGATCCACCTGGTACTTTCGTTGTGTCCCAAGGGTTACGTGTCGTTTGTAGTTTTGAGCTTTCCGTTGTTCCGCCCATCGCAAACTCATCTAGGTTGGCTTTACCAACAATAATCATACCAGAATCTTGTAGCTTCTCGACAACTGTCGCATCATATACTGAAACAAAATCTTCTAGCATAATTGATGCTGCTGTTGTTTTGAAATCTTTTGTTACGATGTTATCTTTTACTGCAACTGGAATACCATCTAATACATTATTCGGGTCCACACCTCGCTCATCGACTAAACGAGCTTGTTCAAGAGCTTGTTCTTTATTGTGTGAAATGAAAGCACCCACTTGGTCCTCTACTTTTAGAATGCGGTCAAATGTCGCTTCAATTAGTTCGACGACCGTTAATTCTTTGTTCACTAGTAATTCGTGTAGTTCTTGAATTGTTTTTGTATGTAAACTCATTAAGCTCCACCCTCTCCATCATCTAAAATTGCTGGTACTTGAATTAGATTATCTACCGTAGCTGGTGCATTATCTAATAGTGCGGCAATTTCCTCTTGATTACGAACTGCTTCGTCTTTTCTGAAACGAGCGCGACCTTCTACTGTCCCATAAAAAGTCCCTTCAACACCTTCCGTATCTAACTGAGCTAATTCTTCAAACATTGAAATAGATTCGTTAATTTCGTTTACTAGGGTATCCATTTGAGCGTCTGTAAATTCAAGCTTCAAAATCGTACCGATTTCTTTGACTAAATTTTCGTTAACATTCATTTTTTCACCATTCTTTCTCTTTTAATTAAATACATGTGCAAAATATTCGGAGTCTGTTCGGTCTTTCTTTAAGAAGGCTTCGATATTTTGCGGTGATTCAACAACAATTTCAACATCTAAGTCTGCTGGCAAGTAAGTCGTGGCACTTTGTTTTAAATACTGTGTAAAAGCAACCATTTCTGTTTCACCAAAAAAATGAGTCATAATATTAATTGTTAAAGTTTCCATACGGTCATTAATGTAGTGCGCTTGACCGGTAATTCCACTTAAGTCTGGAAAGAAATCTTCTACTTCTGATTGGAAGTTAGCGAATGCATTTCCTTCAGATGAGTCTCGTCCTTCCAGAGGGAAAATAATTCTTTTTTCGTTTATTGTATTCCAGTTTTGTACAGTCGTTGATCCGTCAGTACTAATACCTGTCGCCACATAAACGCCACCACCTAAGTCATCTCGGGCAGCTTGTTCATAAATCCCAATAAGAATTGGAATGTTTGGGAAATTTTCTAGTTTACGAATACGACGAACGATTTCATTCGCCATCACTTGACCTTGCTCTAATGCTTGTTCAGATGAAATGTTTTGTGACCACTGTCTATATTCGTTATCAGTATAGTAGTCCACTGTGTTCATCGCTAAACCTATGCTTAAACCCGATGGCGTTTCAGAACCAGCTTCTTGATAAAAATCGAATTCTAAAATTGATTGTAAATAATTCGGTTTTCTCGCATCGTGGTTATAAACACCTTCTGATGGGTTAAACTCTGGTGATTGTGGTGGGTTTAATCCGTTATATTTCTCATGTTCAGCAATTTCTTCTGGAGATAATTCTCCTGTATCCACTTCCGTCGCGCGACCTAACCAACTAGTCACTAAATCACGTGTTAAATACTGTCCTTCTTGTAGAAGATAACCGTCTGTTGAGAACTGTTCTTGTGATAAACGCATTAAATCTTTTTCAAATAAACTAATATTGATTCCAGAGTTCAAGTTTAAAGTGATTCCACGATTATTACTGGTCTTATAGCCACCATCTTCAGTCAGTACAGGTACATAATAGCCGTCACCAAGCTGATTTTGGTTAATCGTATTCGGTGCAGTTTGTGAATTTTCAGCTTGTCCATTTTCACTATCAGCCTCTTCATTTCCAGTTGGATCAACACAGGCACTCAAAACTAATCCTGATAACAATAGGATGGACAGTGTTTTTAATTTATTCATTTATTCTACCTCACTTGCTGATTGAACATTCAGTTGAGCAAGTAATTCCTGCTCAGTCCACACTTCAATTTCTAATTCTTGGGCACGAGTTAATTTGCTTCCAGCACTTTCACCCGCTACAAGTAAATCCGTGTTTTTTGAAACACTTCCTGTTACTTTGGCGCCCAATAATTCTAGTTGTTGTTTCAATTCATTTCGGCTAAATGTTTCTAATTTACCGGTTAAAACAATGGTTTTACCTGCAAATACTTCTGCAGTTTCGGCGTCAATTGTTTCAGTCGCTTGTAAATACCTTAGATTTACACCTCTTGTTTCCAGTTGGTGCATCAGGTCTTTGGCTTCATCATTATCAAAAAATGAGGTAACACTTTCTGCAATAATTTCACCAATACCGTCGATACTTAAGACTTCTTCGTAAGTTGCTTCCATCAGTTGATTTACATCCTTAAACCTTAGCGCAATTAATCGCGCTGTGTTGGAACCAACGTGACGAATACCTAAACCGAATAGTAAGCGTTCGAGTGAATTCTCTTTTGAAGCTTGAATCGCATCCACTAACTTTTGCGACGATTTCTCACCCATTCGATCCAGTTCCATTAATGGTTCAACTGTTAAGTCGTATAAATCCACAACATTTTTAATCAGTTCTGCATCAAATAACTGACGCACTCGTTGTTCGCCTAGTCCATCAATATTCATCGCATTGCGTGATGAGAAGTGAATCACACGTTCCGAAGCTTGTGCGGGACATGCTGGATTAATACATCTTAAGGCAACTTCATCTTCAAGGTGTGTCAACTCACTGGCACATGCCGGACATTCTGTCGGAATAGTATAAGGTTGACTGTCTGCTGGTCTATCATCTAAAACAACACGTAAAACTTCTGGAATAATATCTCCTGCTTTATGAATAATCACCGTGTCGTCAATACGCACATCGCGCGCTTTAATTAAATCCACGTTATGCAAGCTCGCACGTTGTACCGTTGAACCGGCTACAACTACTGGCTCCATAATAGCTGTGGGTGTCACAACACCTGTACGGCCAACAGTCCATTCAATGTTTAATAACTTTGTTTGAGCTTCTTCCGCTTTAAACTTATAAGCGATTGACCAACGTGGTGCTTTAACCGTCATCCCTACTTGCTCTTGAACAGCGAATGAATTCACTTTAATGACGACACCATCAATGTCATAAGCTAAGTCTTGTCGAATTGCTTCAGCACTTTCAATGTATGCATAAATATCTTGAATCATGTTAAATTGTGCTCGTTCTGGGTTTGTAATTAAGCCCCATTTTTCAATTAATTGAATCGCTTCTTCTTGTGTTGCGGCACCATGTTGCTCTGGATCCATCAACGTATAGAAAAAGCCGCTTAAGTTTCTCGACGCTGTTATTTTAGGATTTAAGTTTCTTAATGTCCCAGCAGCAGCGTTCCTTGGATTCGCAAATATTTCTAGGCCTTCTTCATCGCGAGCATTATTCAATTGAACAAAACTCCCTTTTGGCATATAGATTTCTCCACGAATTTCAGCCGTTACGTTTTCACGTAAGCGTAATGGAATCGATTGGATCGCACGAATATTGGCTGTTACGTCTTCACCGACAAACCCGTCTCCACGTGTTACTGCTTGGACTAAAACACCATCCTCGTAACGAAGCGCGATCGCTAAACCATCGATTTTTAACTCTGCAAAGTAATCAAAGTCTGTTTCAGTCTTTTGACGAACTCGACGATCAAAATCAGCCAATTCTTCTTCGTTAAATGCATTATCTAACGATAACATTCGGCTAGAGTGTTCTACTTTTTCAAATCCTGAAATTAATCCATCACCGACACGTTGTGTAGGTGAATCTTGTTTGATTAACTCGGGATATTCGTTTTCTAGTTCAACCAGTTCTCGATACAGTACATCATATTCTCGGTCTGAAATTGTTGGTGCATCCAGCACATAATATTCATGACTGTATTGATTGAGTGCCAGGA